>NZ_CP150886.1:4842264-5144906 GCF_038050375.1 Okeanomitos corallinicola TIOX110
TCACTGGTATACCACCCATACAATAATGAATGGTAGGACGTACTGGCATAGGTTGGGTGACAGCATCCACACCTACCAAACGGTGTGCTTCTTCCCAACAAAAAGGAACACGACTCATGATTTTTTCTTTACCCATGTGGCGCAGATCCAAGTATACAAACTGACCTCCAGGACTACCATCAGCATTTATACCTCTACCTGCGCGAATTTCGTAAGTGATTGCCCTGGAAGTAATATCACGAGGTGCTAATTCCATCCGGCTGGGGGCATAATTAGCCATGAAGCGATCGCCATCAGCATTGATTAAATAAGCACCTTCCCCCCGCACAGCTTCGGAAATCAATACCCCCACCGGATACAACCCAGTGGGATGAAACTGGACAAATTCCATATCTTCCAACGGTAAACCAGCCATCGCTGTCATCGCCAAACCGTCACCAGTGCAAGCATAATCATTAGATGTAGTGTTATAAACGCGACCATATCCCCCCGTTGCAAACATCACGGCTTTAGCCCGCACCACTTCAATATGTCCATCTAACAAGTGAAACATTACCAAACCTTTAGCCTGGCCATCTTCTAATATCAGGCGCATTACATACCACTCTTGGTAAATTTGCACACCATGATGTCGTAAGTTATTTACCAATTCATGTAAAATAGCATGACCAGTTTTATCTGCTGCGTAACAGGTGCGGTTGTGGGAATGGCCACCAAAAGCCCGTTGGGCAATTCTGCCATCAGGTAAACGGGAAAATAAAACTCCCAAATGTTCTAAATCAATCACCACATCTGGCGCTTCTTGGGTGAGAATAGCTACAGCGTCTTGATCTGCCAAATAATCAGAACCCTTCACAGTATCAAAAGCGTGTGCTTCCCAACTATCTTCAGGATCAACATTTTTCAAAGATGCCGCCATCCCCCCTTGGGCAGCCACAGAGTGGGAACGAATCGGATGGGTTTTAGCAACTACTGCCACCTTTAAACTCGGATCAGTCCTAGCAATTTCTAACGCCGCCTGGCATCCAGCTAAACCACCACCAACAATAATTACATCATGCTCTAACATTTTCAATCCCCAATTACAAAAAAATACCCTGTGTGAAAACAGGGATACTATCTTTATTTAGTCTATTCCCATTACCAATTACCAATTTATCAACTGGTAGCTTCAACTGGCTGTTGCTGAGAAATATTACCAGGAATAGATTGAGTTTTTGTGTTCGCTTCTACAGCCGTTAATTCAATGTGATTTAACAACGTGGTAACAAAGGCAAATAACAAGAAAGGTAGAGTCAGAACAATTACAAGTGCTACTGTAGCTAAAGCGTATACTGGTCTTCTCGCACCCATCAATGCCAAAGCCGAAGCCAAACTAAGAGTAATTGTGATTAACCAAGCAATGATTTGACCGTAGATATCACCAAAAGTTAAGGTACAGACAAACCGATAGTTTTGAATATTATTTTTATTCATCTTAAATTTGCCTCAAGTTTATCCTATTGGTTCTACCTTAAAACTATGTTTGGCAGACTGACAATTTCTCAATATTTTTCCAAGGTTTGTAATATCACTTAACAATTTAGTCATTGATTCTCTTCCCTGGTAGTCAATGGTTAGTAACAGTGTTTACTGAGATTTTGTCCTTCCTTGTTTCACCATCGCAATTAAAGTTTGGTGAGCATCTTCAGCATCAGCTAAGGTATGGTCAAATTGAATACGGACAGGTACTATTTTTCCATTCACCTGTACAGTTAAATTCATTCCTTGAGCATCAATTGATAGCATCTCAGCTTTTGTGGCATTTTCGACATTTCCAAAAGCCTGTGCGTATATCATCACCGCATCTACATGATCTTCGTTCATGTGTTTACAGATACGAGAGCTAATTTCTGGAGAAAATTGATCAGACATAAATTATGATATGTATTCTGCCTAAATGTGTTTTCAACTCAGTCACTTAATATTTTTTTAAGTATAATAAGATATTGAGGTAGTTTAGATAGATATTGAGTTTTCATTTTAGGGAAGCATCCAACTAATAATATTCTCTATTAGCAAATTTATTCAAGTTAAGGCAAGAACGGATGAGCGACACTAACCCACGCAGGATTATTATAGGTGACGTACATGGTTACTATCAAGGTTTAATGAAACTTTTCCAAGAAATTGCACCCACATCAGAAGATCAAGTGTATTTTCTCGGAGATTTGATAGATCGCGGTCCAGAAAGCGCACAGGTAGTAGATTTTGTCAAACAAAATAACTATCCTTGTTTGCTCGGTAATCATGAGCAGATGCTTTTAAGTGCGTTAAGTGGTGGTTTTAGTTCTAACCAAACAATTCAATCATGGCTGTTTAGTGGTGGACAAGCAACCATTACCAGTTATAAGACATCCCAAATACCTCAAGACCATATAGAATGGTTAAAAAATCTACCAACATACTTAGATTTAGGAGATGTGTGGTTAACTCATGCAGGTGTAGATCCTAACAAAACGGTTTCCGAGCAAACCGCTGAGGAATTGTGCTGGATACGTGATGAATTTCATAGTATGGAATTGCCATATTTTACCAATAAGTTAATTATTGTCGGTCATACTATTACTTTTACCCTACCTGGAGTTTCACCTGGGGAGTTAGCACAAGGGGAAGGTTGGTTAGATATTGATACTGGTGCTTATCATCCCCGCAGTGGTTGGTTAACGGGATTAGATATTAACAATCAATTGGTTTATCAAGTCAATGTTTTTAATAATCAAGTACGGACTTTACCGCTGGAAAAAGCTGTGAGTAAAGTTGATCCTACAAAAATTAGAGTTGGTAGTCGTCGCCGACAAAGAGTTTAATAGACGAGTTAAGATCACTAAAGGCTGGAAATTTAACCAGCCAAAACTAAAACACTAAATTTCTAATACAACATGGAACGAACCCTAGCTTTATAAGCGGCCTTATCTAAACCATAGTTGTTATTACTGGGTTGAAGTTGGATTTGTCTTTCTAAGGACTTAACGCGATCGCTCGCTCCTGGATGGGTACTTAAAAACGTCGGAACTGAACTTCTTCCCTCTAATTTTTTCATAAAAGAAACTATCCCTGACTGAGCATAACCAGCATCAGTTAACAGTCTTAAACCTATATTGTCTGCATCGTATTCATCCTTACGACTACGGGGACGATTCAGAGCTAAATCTACACCAATACCTACGGCTTTGTTTCTGTCTAAGCCCGCAGCAGTAGCAACACCAGAGGCGATCGCACTTTGTCGCATTTGGTTAACTAAATGTCTTCCCTTGATGTGACCTATTTCATGTCCCATCACACTGGCTAATTCTGCCTCATTTTCCGCAGTTTCTATTAAACCTGTATTTATATAAACATAACCACCAGTAGTTGCAAACGCATTGACAGATTTGTCTTCAACAACCTGGAAAGTGTAGGGAATATCACGGCGATCGCTACTATTTTCTACCAATCTTCTGCCTATACTCTGTATATAGCTAGTTAACTGCTGATTTCTAGAAATTCTTACCTCTTGACGCAGCTGATCATTCATCTGTGTCCCAAGATCAAATTCTTGACGGGGAGAGAGATTGGACAATTGAAATACTTGTACACCTCTCAATAAAAAAGGTAATAACTCTATGGCCTGAGTTTGCACAGGAGTAGTTAAACATAAACTCACAGCGACGAGTAGAGAAATAACAGGATAAACTAAACGTCGTCGCCATAAACGATAACTTTTTAACAATCCATTCCAGTTAATCATAATCTAGTTAAAACAAATGAGTGTGAGAACTTAAAATCAGCGACGTATTTACAGCTTACTAAGTTTCATTTACAACTCAATATCTTGGATTTTCCAGACTCTACAGATCCAAAAATTGCCAGATCAGAAACCTTCCCACTCTACGCTATGATAAAAAATCGGAAATCATTCCCCTCACAGAACTTAGCTGCCTCAAACCACTACTCTAGAAACTTTAACCTGTGATAAGCTGTAGCCAAATTCTAACATCAATCACTTTAGTTTATTAGAAAACCTCTATCGTAAACAAACTAAATTATGCCAATTTTAGATTCTAAAGGTCGTTTATTCGGTAAAATTAACATACTTGATTTGGGTGCTGCGCTAGTCATCCTCATGGTTATAGTTGGCATCTTTATATTTCCGGGAACTTCCGGTTCTGTAGCTGAAGTTGGCATAAAAACTGTACCCATAGAAGTAGATTTAGTAGTACGTGGACTAAATGTTCGTGATCCTGAGCGGTTATCTGCACAAGGATTTACCAAAGGTGGCAAAACAAATGTAATTATCCGTAATCAACCCTACGGACAAATTGCCATTAAATCCATTCAAGAACTAGAAAGGACTATCACCGTTCCCCAACCCGATGGTTCAGTTAAAGAATTACCAGATCCCAGATCAAATAACTTTAGTACAGATTTTATTTTGACCCTAGAAGGTGAAGCTAAAGTCACTAAAACTGGGCCTGTTTTAGGTAATAGCAAAGTTAAAATCGGAATGCCTTTTGAATTAGAAGGTTTTAACTACAACTTCAACTCTTCTGTGATTGATGTTCGTTTACTAGAAAAATAGTATTTTGGGTGTGGGTTATCGGTGATCTGATTTTCTGGCCTTTAGCCCTTACCCATGGAAATAAGTATTAATCTGAGTTTTTGTGTTAATATAAACAAGAAAATTAAAATTCACCCTGAATGTAGAAAAAATTATCAGGTGTGTATAAGTAAGTTTTTTTATCTAAACTGCTGTGTCATTAAAAACAACTTTAAGTATCTTGATTTTAATAATAATATAAAAGCGGGGTGTCATGCTAAATCAGGCTCATAAATTAGACCAATTACAAACACTTGCAGAAACTCAAGAACGGACTGAAAGTTCTGTTACCAAAAAATCCATTAACATCTCCAATGGCCCAAATGCAGTTGATAAAGATACCTACACCGAACAACGGTTTTTACCTGAATGTATTAGATTAAATTTTGATGAATTAAAAGCATTTGAAACACTACACGATCAATTTAAAAATTGGGGCATAATTTTTGATAATTGCCTAGTCATACAACCATCAAACCCAGCATTTCCCAGTGAATCAGGATCAAAAGTAGTCATGGCATCTCCTAAAAGTGGACTGCTAGAAATAAATTTTTTACGTCCTGTTAATTGGGTTAGTGGTTTAGTAACTAGCTCACAACGGTTAGTTATTTCTGCCTATGATCAAAATGGTGAATTGCTAGATGAATCAGTTCTACCAAAAGCAAATCTTGCCAATTCTGACTCAGATATACCACCCAATACCATGCTATCAGTCAGTGCAGAAAACATCAGTAAAGTGAAATTTTTCTGCTTTGATGGCAACTTTACCTTAGATGAATTTAGATTTTGTATTTCTAACTAGCCAAATCACAAACCGAGTAAAACAGAAAAGAACTAAAAATAATCAAAAAATATCCTGTGTTAGTTAAAAATTAATTGCTAAATGCTTAATGTATTCTCAATCAATTAATCTTGTCATAACATTAGTTAGGTAAAAACTGTGAGTCAGGCTTCTTCTTATTGGCATAAATTCATTAAGCAACTTCCAGAAATCAAGGTAGAAAGCCCAAAACAGCAAAAATTCAACCGTTTTTATGAACCCGGAAATATGCTGGGAGTATTAACAGTAATTGTTGCTATGCTGCTTTGGAACTGGAAGTTGCTATTAGCTCTTATTGTTGGTATTGGTGTAATGTTAATAGCTTATTCAATACCCAAATGGAACTGGCAAATAAGCTGGTCAGAAACTCGTAAATTATTGAATAGTCCCAAGATTCGGTTAGCTTTAGCAGTTATAAGTGGTGGTATTACTACTTTCATGACTTATATGGCCATCGCCATTTGGCTTGATTCTCCGACTATTTGGATAGCTATTGGTGCTATGGTACAAGGATTGGGAACAATCCTAACCTTGATATTGTTAGTATGGCAAATATTTAATTTTCAAGAACATAAAGAAGAAGATAATTTGCAACAATTGCTGAACAACTTAACAGAAACAGATCCTTTAAAAAGATTATTGGCAGTGCGTCAACTGAATAAATTGATTAGTCGTAAAAATGTTGATGATTCAGTCCAACAAGATGTGGTAAATTGTTTAAAAATTCTTTTGGTTAGAGAAGAAGAAACAGTAATTCGTGAAGCAGTATTGACCAGTTTGCAAGGCTTAGATAGCTTACAAAATCTAGTGTCTAGTCATGCTAAACCACTTGCAACCATACCCCAAAAAGTTAAACAAGAAGTTTATTAATTCACTGATCAGTTATTGGTAAGAAAACCAATAACCAATGACTAATAACTCCTAGATAATTTGCCATTTTTAACTTGAATTACTGGATGATTACACTTTCTTACCAATTGTTCATCATGGGTAGTGACAATTACCGTTGCACCAAAGGAATTTAATTTTTGCAGAATTTGGATCACTTGCCAAGAGTTATCTGGATCAAGATTTCCTGTTGGTTCATCTGCTAATATTAGGGGTGGGGTAGCAATAATTGCTCGCGCAATACTCACCCGCTGTTGTTCACCCCCAGAAAGTTGATCAGGGAAACGATCTGCTTTCGACAATAAACCTACTAATTTCAAAGTTGGTTCTAAACGGCGTTGAATTTCCTTCCGGGTGTAACCTTGTGCTTGCAATACAAAAGTGATATTTTCTGCTACTGTGCGCTGGGGAATTAATTTATAGTCCTGAAAGACAATTCCTATTCGCCGACGCAAGAGCGATAGGCGATCGCCCCGTAATTTTTCCACATTCAAATCATCAACAATTACCTCTCCTTGGGTTGGTAATTCTTGACCATATAATAATTTTAAAAAAGTTGATTTTCCAGAACCACTAGATCCTGTAACAAATACAAATTCTCCTTTTTTAATATTTAAACTGACATTGAGTAGGGTGTAAGAATTATTTGCATAAGCTTTAGTGACAGAACGTAATTCTACCCTTGAGCCTACAGGAATATCTTCTTTTTGACTATCCGGATCTTTTATGATGTTAACTGTTGACATCTACAGACATTCCTAGTTTCCAAGCATCCATTTCAGCAACCAGCACTATTAATACTTCTAGTAGTCAAACGATAAATAAAGGCCTTGAGGACAAACTCCGGTAAAGCCAACATTCGTCGCCAACGCCAAGGTTCTTGGTATAAACGGTATAGCCATTCTAAATTGTTATTTGCTAACCAACTGGGGGCGCGATTTTTACGTCCTGACCAAATATCAAAACTACCACCAACCCCTACCCAAATTGCTTGGGGACAAAGATGACGATTTTTAGCAATCCACAATTCTTGACGGGGAACTCCTAAACCAACAAAAATCACTTGTGGTTGCAACTGAGCTAAAGTTTGCTGTAGTAATTGTTCTTCTTCTGGGGAATGATATCCGGAGTGAGTACCTACTATATTTAAGTCTGGTATTTGCTGTTCCCAAAAAGCTGCTGCTGTTGCAGCTACTTCTGTCGCTCCTCCATAGAAAAATATTTTAGTATCAAGTTGATGTTGACCAATTTCTGCTAAGAAGTTTTCTGCTAATTCAATTCCTGGACAACGTTTTACTGCTTGTCTTAATAGATATCTCAAGTACAGAACCACCCCTGCACCATCTGGAATCACTAAATCGGCTTTTTGAATAACTGCGGCTAAGGATTCATTTCTTTCTGCTTGCATGGTCATTTCTGCATTCAGAGTGACTACATGAGTTCCTCTATTATGCTGGAGGCATTCTAGCAACCATTGAGAGTAGTTAGCCATCAGATGAACAGGTAAACCCAATACGGAAATTTTTACATCTGATTTATACATAGTATGTTCTTGATTTACCTCACACGGAATTCTATAGAAGCTTAGTCTATCAAATTTTTTCCCAGACGGATTGTCTATATCAGCTTACTTCCCACGGTATTTTTGTCCGCTACCAAAAATCTGTTCCCGTCATCACAACCAAACTATACCTAAGTGATATCAATAGTAAAAATTATCACTACAGTTAGTATAAATACATGAATTCTACTTTTCTGAAAATACTCCAAGTTTCGAATTATTTGGTTTAGGCTGGTAATGGGTAATTTAGAAAAATTTTTACCTGTCAAATATATTTTTGCATCTACTTTCTCACTTGTAATCTTTTTTATTCAAGAAACCTTTTAAATATGAGTAAAATTCGCGTTGTCTTGATTGAAGATCATGATCTCACCCGTTTGGGTATTCGGACTGCACTGTTACAAACACAAGAAATTGAAATAGTTGGGGAATCTGCCAATGCCACTCAAGGGCTAAAAATACTCAAAAATCTACGCCCAGATATTGCCATTGTGGATATTGTTTTACCAGGTAAAGATGGTATTGAGCTAACGAAAGAAGTAAAACGTATCACCGCCACTGAAAACTTAAAGACAAAAGTATTAATTTTAACTTTAGAAGATTCTAGGGATTCTGTACTAGCCGCTTTTGCCGCAGGTGCAGACTCCTATTGTATGAAAGACATTAATTTTAATAACTTATTGGAAGCTATACGGGTAACTCATCATGGCTATGCCTGGATTGACCCAGCGATCGCCAGGATTATCCTCCAACAAGTACAACAAAATCGCCATCTAGCAGATGGCAAATCATCAAATCGTCAAAGTATTAGCAATAACTTAGAATCAGATTTGACAACTAGGGAATTAGAGGTATTACAGTTAATAGCTGACGGGTGTAGTAATTTAATTATTTCTCAACGGTTGTTTATCACCACTGGCACAGTAAAAACTCATGTTCGTAATATTCTTAATAAGCTGGGTGCAGATGATCGCACTCAAGCCGCAGTCATAGCTTTACGGAATGGGATAGTCCGCTAATTAATGATTTGATCATCCCTGATCTCTGGACTACCCCACAGATATGATTACTATCCAAAATGAATCATTAATTAACAATGATTAGTATAAACTTGGTATATCTTGCTAATAAGAAAATATCTAAAAATAGTAGTCAAATATGACGGAAATAGAGGTAGAGAAGCCTAAACTCATGGTGGTAGATGATGAGCCAGACAATTTACAGTTACTATACCGCACTTTTTGGCGAGAGTTTAAAGTATACAAAGCAATTAATGCCCATGATGCTTTAGCAATCTTAGACCAAGAGGGAGAGATGGCCGTAATTATCTCCGATCAAAGAATGCCAGATATGAACGGTACGGAATTGTTCAGTCAGACGGTAGATCGTTTCCCTGATACAATTCGGATCTTATTAACTGGTTTTACTGATGTTGAAGATTTAGTAGATGCGATTAATTCCGGTCAAGTATTCAAATACATTACTAAACCGTGGAAACCAGAACAACTGAAAACATTAGTTGAACAAGGATTAGATACTTATAGAATTGTCAAAAAACGTACAAATGAATTACGGAATTCCCTCCGCAGAGAATCTTTATTTAATGCGGTGACATCCGCAATTAGGGAATCTTTAGATTATGACAGTATTTTGCAAAAGATTGTGGTCACAATTGGCGAAACCTTTGCAGCTACTAATTGTGTGTTGAGATTGGTAGAAGGCGATCGCTTGACTAAAACTGAGTTTTGCTATCAAAATCCTCAATCTTCCGCAACTATTTCGTATCTAGACTCTATTCCCCAGATGGAAGAGGTAATCAAGACACAAAAATATCAGTTAGTTGCAGATATAACTAGTGGAATTTCTGATCAATATTTAGTTGTCCCCTTCACTTACCAGAAACATCTTCTAGCTGTAATGAGTATTGATCAACGCGGAAGTGAAATTCCTTGGACAGAGCAAGATATTCAACTAATTACAGGGGTAGCAGAACAGGCAGCCTTAGCTCTTTCTCAAGCTAAACTCTACCAAAGTCTGCAAGAAAAACAACAACAACTTAGGGTTGAGTTGCAAGTAGCCCGTCAAATTCAAAATAATCTCCTGCGTCAAACCTTACCAGAAATTGATGGACTAAAAATACAAGCTTGTTGTTATCCTGCACGGGAAGTAGGAGGAGATTTTTTTGAAGTCTTTGTCCATCCCAATGGTGACTTATGGTTAGCGGTTGGTGATGTTTCTGGTAAAGGTGTACCAGCGGCTTTATTTATGGCTAGTGCAATTTCTCTACTGCGTCGGGAATTATCCCAAGAATCTCCAGCCGAGCCAAATATTGTTATGCAAAATCTTAATCATGCCTTAGCTGATGAATTAATTAGTAACAATTATTTTATTACTTTAGTGATTGCATCTTATCACAGAACTACTCAGGAACTTGTCTATGCTAATGCTGGTCATATCTACCCGCTTTTGTGGTCACATCCTGTAACTCAAGAGACTCAGCCAAATTACTTAAAAGTTCGTAGTGTTCCTTTGGGTATTATGTCTCAGTGGCAGTCAGACTCCGGTAAATTGACGCTTAAATCTGGTGATGTCTTGTTATTAGCTAGTGATGGAATTACAGAGGCAAAAGTATCAAGCAATGTAGATTTATCAACGAACATAGATAGCAACAGTCAGCAAACAAATCAGCCCATGCTTTATCAAGAAGGTCTTTGGCAGCTAATTAAAGAGCAGCCCATCCCATTTTCTCTGGAAAATTTATTAACTTTTCTACGTAAAGACAACCCTATCCAAGAAGATGATCAAACTATCCTTTCCCTGGAGGTTATGTAACTCATGAAAAGTGAGCTTCATGTACCAAGTAATTTAAGTTTTGTAACAATCGTAGAAAATTGGTTGTTGGGATGCTTGAAAATTCAACTGGGAGACTCTTTAGATTGGTCAGAACTATCCAGCCGTTTGCGCCTAGTGTTGATTGAAGCCTACTCTAATGCTGTGCGTCATGCTCATAAAGATCAGCCTGGTTTACCAATATTACTACGGTTAGAAATTAAAGACCGCAATTTGATCATTGAAGTTTGGGACTATGGTCAAGGCTTTGATATGTCTAGCTATTTTCCTCCTCATCCTACACAGAAACAAGAAGGGGGTTATGGATGGCTAATTATGAATAGTTTGATGGATAAGGTAGAGTATCGCTTACAAATAGATGGTGGTAATTGCTTAAAATTAGAAACAACTATTCCAGAACTGATGCAACAGACGGATAAAACAGGTTCTTTATAAAGAAATGTAAATAAAATGATAACTTTTACTAAATTTATTTGATTTATGAGTGATAGTTATCGAATACTTAATACAGAAAGGCAACTTTTTGTGGTATCGAGTTTTGTCTGATGACAGAAACTGATATTTAACAATCACACATAAAATACCAAATTAATAAATTTGCTTATGAAACCTCTATTTTGTTTATCCCCCCGTTATCGTCTGGATGATGAATCACCTTGGTTAGAAGGAATTGATCCTAGTCGTCATTACTGGATTGCGGTCAACGGAGACAAAAAGGTAACATTGGCTTTGCCAGGGTTAATAGTTTCTTCTATTGATGATTTTAAACAAGTAGTTCGTAAATTTCGTTCTCTGCAACCAGGGGAAGTGATGAGCTTGGCGAGAATTTCTAGCCGTTGTATGATTCGCTGCATCACCGATAATTGTTATGCAGTGGAAGCTAGAATCAATGATGCGCCTGTGTGCCATCTTTTTGATCGGGAAGCGTTAGAAAGTCTGTTAATGACAGCACACCCAGATTGGCAATGTTCACCCTCAGATATTGAGTTAGGCAGAAAAATACTACTCCGTTCTTTAGAACAAGCAACTATTAGCCAAAGTTAATTAAGTTAATTATTCATTGAAGGTAGTTCTGTATATTCCTTGTGCGGTGGACGTAAAGCTACTAAATCTTGGGGTGAAGCTAGAAGTTTGATTTTTGCTTCCAGAATTTCCCGTTTTGGGTTGAGAATAAATAACCACATCACATTCACAGCACACCAAGATGTGTGAGCTTTACCTGTAATTTTGATCTGGATGTGGTTATCCGCTAAATTTTCACTATCTATTTGCTGTGGTTCGGCTTTGATGTCTTGTGCTTCTTTTTGCAAGTAAGTGGCTATTTCTTCTGATCCAATTACAGCAGGATCTAAAGGTGGATACATGACACCATCTTCTGCAAATAAGTTAGCCGTAGCTGTAAAATCTCCTGCGTTTAGTTTTTGAAAGTAATTTAAAATAGTTGGTTGTGTAATTTTTTCCAAAGTGATATTCATATTCTTAAATAGGAAGTATACATTGATAAAAGTTTTTTGCTGATAGTATAAAATTTACACCACATTGAAGCAAAAGGATTTCACCACGCTATGCTGTCAGTAAACTTTAAATAAATTATTCCCAAGTACGGACTTGGGAACAACAACTTAAACAGACATTGAGGTTGTGAGAATATCAAAAGTTAGTCAGCAAGGGGATCTACACCCATTTCTGTAACTACTTTGCGGAAAACAGTTATTTGTTGACCAAAATCTAGTTCTTGCAGTGTGGCTAAAACCTGGGCCCCATCACGAGAAATTTGATAACCTGCGGGTACGGGTACTACAAAACCTTTTGCCATCAATACTGCTAACTCGTACCAAAAAGCTAATTTGGTGTTAGCACTGAGAATTCCGTAAGCACGAGAAACTTGAGTATTTTTCTGAGCAGCTAAATCACGCATTGCTTCCAACTGCTCTGCATGAGACATTTGTTTAATTTGATTCAACAAACCTTCTGCCAATTGTAACCTAGCCGCACCTGTAGCTGCTGGGGTGATTGACTTACCCATTTCTGTGTAAGCATACCACAGAACTGCTAGTTGATCATCTATGCTTAAAGCTTTAAATACAGCAGTTGTTGAGGCTACAGCATCAACTGTTTGGTTGCTGTAGTTGAAAGCCTGAGTAAAGCGGGAGTCAGAAGTGAAAGTCATAATATATTCGCCTTAGTTTATTAAATAAGTTTTTTGTCAGTGGGAGGCTGGCATCAGATGGGATGTTTTTTCCTCTTGTCAACTATTATGTATTATTTCTTTACAAATTGCAAATAAAGTTTACATATAGGTAAGGTAAGGGGATCAAATGGTAATCTTCTGGAAGTAAGCTATAATCCCTCGATCACTGATTAGTAAAGTATTACATCAATAAAAAATGAATCAGTATCCAATTACCAGCGACATATTAAAAGAGAAAGCCAGGGAGTTGGGTTTTCATAAAATTGGGATTGCTAGTTTAGGAGAGTTAGAAACTAAAGAATCTCAAAGATTGCAAACATGGATGAAGATGGGTTATCACGCAGGGATGGAGTGGATGGGAAACCCAAAACGTCAGGATGTGCGGTTAGTGATGCCAGAGGTGCGATCGCTTGTGTGTGTGGCAATAAATTATTACACTCCTCACCAACACCTAGAAAGTAAAGAATATGGGAAAATTTCCCGCTATGGTTGGGGCAGGGATTATCATAAGGTACTGCATAAAAAATTAAAACAACTGGCTATGTGGTTAGAATCACAGGATGAAGAGATAAAAACCAGATATTATGCAGACACAGGCCCAATACAAGATAAAGTGTGGGCGCAAAAAGCTGGGATTGGTTGGATTGCTAAAAATGGTAATGTGATTACTAGGGAGTATGGTTCTTGGGTATTTTTGGGAGAAGTATTAACTAATGTCGAGTTAGAGAGCGATCGCCCAGCTACCCAACATTGTGGAACTTGCACAAGATGTATCGAAGCTTGTCCCACGGATGCAATTACTGAACCATTTGTATTAGATGCTAATAAATGTATTGCTTATCATACTATTGAAAACAGAGCAGAAACATTACCGGAAAGTATTACAGCAAACTTGCAAGGATGGGTAGCAGGTTGTGATATTTGTCAAGATGTCTGCCCTTGGAATCAGCGTTTTGCTCAAGTAACTGATGTCAAAGATTTTCAGCCCTATCCTGGGAATTTAACACCCAAGCTGCTAGAATTAGCGCAAATCACAGATGAGGAGTGGGATCAACGATTTCCAGCATCAGCCTTGCGGCGAATTAAACCAGAAATGTTACGCAGAAACGCTCGTGCTAATCTTGACGCATCTAGGTTAAAGAATGACCCAGAAAGTAATAATATTTGATTTTGATGGCACAATTGCAGATACAGTAGATGCTCTTGTCACTATTGCTAATCGTTTAGCTGTAGAGTTTGGTTATATACAAATTTCTGCAAATGAACTCAAACTTTTAAGGAATTTAACTGCCAGGGAAATAATTAAATATTCTGGTGTCTCGTTGTTTAAAATACCTTTCCTAGTTAAAAAAGTTAAAGGAGAATTAAAAAATAAAATCAAAGATTTAGAACCTATATCTGGGATACCAGAAGCACTCACAGAACTAACCGAGAAAGGATATAGACTAGGAATTATTACTTCTAATTCTCAAGAAAATGTGAATGAATTTCTCAAATGTCATCATTTAGATTATTTATTTGAATTTATTCACTCAGGAGTAACTATTTTTGGCAAGACAACGATCATTAATAACGTATTACGACAAAGGCAGATTAAACCACAAACAGTTATTTATGTAGGTGATGAAACCAGAGATATAGAAGCTGCGAAAAAAGCTAATATTCAAGTGGTTGGGGTAACTTGGGGTTTTAACTCTGCTGAAGCTTTAGCTAAGGAAAAGCCAGATTTTTTAATTCATGATCCTAGTGAATTATTAGATGTGGTGACAAATTGTTGAAATCCAAACCTGATTAAAGGTTGTGCATTGCCTTTAAAATCGCAAGATAATACGTGACTGTTTAGCTAGTAAATGTGCTAGTCTTTTAGCTTGCTTTAAAGCATTATCTTTGAAGGGTAAACCTATAATCAAAGCGTGGTCACCCTGATCTACTATCACATCGAGATCGATATCACGAATTTTTCCAACGTGAAGACTAGCAACTCCAATACATTTGTTAAATCTTCTAGCACATATTTCAGGTGAACAGAGTTTTGCAATGTTCACAGAGATTCCATTCTCTATTCCTTGTTCAAGCTTACGCAAATAATATGCTTGATCTGATACTTTCTTAGTATCTTCATTAATCCATTCTGGTCTAAGTAAAGCTCTGTAAACAATGGTATCACAAGGTAAAGGTTCTGGTTTTATCTGTATAATGGCTGATTCTTCACTCATTAACTCACACCTGATTAAGCCATTCCCATTTCAGCCACTTTGCTAAACTTTGTGGTGAGAATTCATTTTCTACACCGTATTTTTCCCCATGTTCATAATAAATATATGTTTCTTTATTTGCATCACATCCACAGGTTAGGCTAATTTCTGCATCTATATCTAATCTACTCCATGTGAGTGTAATGCTACCTTCATCATCTGTAGAAACCCATGCTTTAGGAAAATTGTCCTTCATGATTTCATATACGTTTTGTAACAAATTCCATGCTTTATCAAAAGAGTAATTAGTAGGTCTTAATAAACCATAATCATCTTCTTCATCTTTTTTTAGCATTTTTATTAGACGATTTTGAGTAATTTGAAAATTAGATTCATTGCTTTTTTCAGCAATAGTATCTGGAATTGTAATTTCAGTGCTAACTTCTGTAGATGGAATAGTTAGTGTTCTGTTTTGAGTATAAAGAGTATAAAATTGTTGAATTATATTTGTGATTGTATTTATAGAATCAGTTTGTTGTTTTAATCTATCAATATACTGACGTAACCTAGTAAGTTCTCTAGAATTAAATTGAATTGATTTATTTTTGTTAGACCATTGATGAGTATAATCAAACAAAAAAACGGAATTTATATCTTCTATTGGGTAACTAAAGCTACTGGATTCTGTTATATCTGTTTTAGTTATAGTGGTGGAAGTAAATTTTTCTGAAGTAGAAATTGTAAGCATGGCTAAACCTCCTCTGGAAAATGTATTTTCAGGTTTAATTCAGCTTCTTCTGCTGCTAATTGAAAATATTTTTTTAGATCTTCTATTTTAAAGGAACGTTGTTCCATTTCTTCTGCTAAGGTGTTCAAATCTTGTTCTACAATCACTCCTTGAGATTCAATATCATTTATTTTCATTAATCCGGTTTTACAAGTCATCACCGAGTTTACATCACAGTTATCAAGTATTATCCTTTGATGGTTTCTAAAATCAAGGTTTTTTGTATTTTTGAAAATGGTATTTTGTAGTTCAGGTTTACAAAGCCTTTCAATAATTAATTGAGAAGGATTTTCTGATTGATGTATTCGTATTAAAACTAATCCTAAACGACCTACTTTCACTTCTAAATTATGAATATAATGTTCTAATACTTCCAGAGACTGACTAATAATATTTTGTAGTTCTGTTTCTTGTTGTTCTAATTTTGCCCATTGAGAAGTTATCCTTAGAGGTGCTATCTCTAATCTGAGAGATTGATCTTTGCTTTGAAGTATTACTTTAGGAAAATCAGGGGGTATTTGAATTTGATCGCTTGAAGGTGTTGTTTGAACATCTCCATCATATATATGAGAAAATTCACCCAAAATAGTTGCTAATGCTTTGGGAGTTGAAAAAGTTGATACCTCTGGTGTAAAAATCACTAATTGAACGATGGCTAGATGGAAATCTGTAGCCTTTAGCATAGTATTTTTGCAGAACCTTTGTACTATATTTTGTTTGGTTTAAACTAAAAACCAGATTGTATGACTCCTCAGCTATGAAATGATGTAAATTATCATTTACATACTCGGTTCACACATTTAGTTTAACAATAAATAGTCTATTGCTAGACTAGCATTAACTTAAACTTCATAATAGATTTATCTAAACTTTTTCCATCAACAAGTTAATGACTTTGTGAACATTAAAGTATTTACACAACTACTAATTGATGTAATTCCTCTGGTGTGAGGTGAGAGTGTACCACTTGACCATCACGAAACCAAACAATGCGTTTAGTTTGACTTGCTACTTCTGTTTCATGAGTCACCATAACAACAGTAATTCCTGTACTATTTAATTCACCAAAAATATCTAAAACTTCTTGAGTAGTGCGAGAGTCTAAAGCACCGGTAGGTTCATCTGCTAATAATACCACAGGACGGTTGACAATTGCACGGGCGATCGCTACCCTTTGTTGTTGTCCTCCTGATAGTTGGGTAGGTTTATTATTTAAACGTTTTTCTAAACCAACTTTTATTAATGCTTCCGTAGCACGTTCTTTTCTTTCACTTGGTTTAACACCTGCATAAACCATCGGTAACATCACATTTTCTAAAGCTGTTAATTGGCTTAATAAATGGAATTGTTGAAATACAAACCCCAACTTTTTATTACGAATATGCGCCAAATCTTCATCATTCATTTTGGCCACATTAAGATTATCTAAATAATAATTACCTGAACTTGGACGATCTAAACAACCAATAATATTCATAGCAGTTGATTTTCCCGAACCAGAAGGCCCCATAATTGCACAATATTCACCTTCATTAATAGCTAGGTTAATATCATTAAGTGCTTTGACTTCCGTTTCTCCCATTCCATAAACTTTAGAGATATTTTCTAACCGAATAATTTCTAGTTTGGGGTCAGAATTAGGAGATATTGAATCGGTAATAGTGAGAGTATTAGACATGATAGATAAATCCTGTATTTAATGCTTGTTTAAAACTATTATTTAGTAACCGCAGATAATACATGATATTGTATTATAAATAAACACAAATGACAATTATTGATTTGAGAAATTGCTAATTAGATTGTATGGAATTGGGTATAAAAAGGGTAAAAGTAGGAAAAATAGTTAGGCTTTAGTTCATAATTTGTCACGATTAAAGTCTAACTAAAAATATTTATCAAGCTATATCCTCCTATAGATAATTACAAATTACGAATTATTTACGCACTCCTCAACGCCACAATCGGATCAAGTTTTGCTGCTCTCCGCGCTGGAACAACACCAAAAAATAAACCAATTCCCCCAGAAATACCCACAGCCATTGTAATCGAAACTAGAGAAATACTCGCCTCTAAAGGACTGATAGCTGAGACTAAAAATATGCCACCAACTCCCATAGTAGTACCCACTAAACCACCAATTATAGAAACAATAACTGCTTCAATCATAAACTGAATTAAAATATCTTGTTGGGTAGCACCTATGGCTTTTCTCAAACCAATTTCCTGGGTACGTTCAGTCACAGAAACTAGCATAATATTCATAATTCCAATACCACCAACAAGTAAAGAAATAGCAGCAATTCCAGTTAACATAACTGTCAAAGCACCGGAAATTTGACCTACTGTTTGCAAAGCATCTTTTTGGGTACGAATAGTAAAGTCATTTTCTCCCACTAATTTATGTCTTTGTCGGAGTAAATTAGTAATTTGAAATTCTGCTGCATCTACACTATCAGCATCTTGAGCAGAAGCAACTATATAAGTTACTTCTAACCCGTAGGGAGAAGTTCTACCAACTAGACGATTTGCTGTGGTGATAATTGGCACTAATGCCGATTCATCATAATCTACACCTAAATTTGAACCTTTATCTGTTAATATCCCAATTATTTGAAAGCTGGCATTTTTGATTCTAATTTGTTCACCAATAGGATTAGTATTACCAAAAAGTTTTTCTTTTAATTTCGCACCTAAAACCACAACTTGGTTACTACGCTTCATATCTATATCACTGAAAAATCTGCCTGTTGCTACTTCAAAATCACGTACTTGTAAAAAACTGGGAGTTGTACCAATAATGTTTACATTGGTATTTCTATTTTGATAAGTAACTACTTGTCTACTATTTAATTCCGCTGCGGTTGCTGCTACTGTTGGTACTTGAGTTGCAATTGCTGTGGCATCTTCTAATACTAAAGTTCTGACTACATCTCTAGAAACTCGTTGTGTTTCTTCATTACCGGGAATCACAAATAAAACATTTGGTCCTAGGGAATTTAACTGATTAGCGACAAATTTTTGTCCACCTTCACCAATACCAATCATGGCAATGACTGAGCCATTACCAATAATAATCCCTAGCATTGTTAAAGCACTTCTTAATTTATTAGATAGCAGGGTTTTACCTGCCATTTCTATACTTTCTAGGAAATTCATGATTTTTTCTCCTCTTTCTCTTTGTTGATTTTGTACTCTTTGGGCGGATTAATAAATATTAAATCACCCTCTTTTACTCCTTCTAAAACTTGAGTTTCGTTGTTTATTTGGGTGCCAATTGTAATTTCTCTAAACTGAGGTTGATTATTTTCATCAGGGATTAATATGCCGGTTTTACCGTTTTCTGTGAGAATTGCTACTGTTGGTAAAGTTAAAGCATTGTTAATGCGATCTCCTAAAAAGGTAACATCCACATTTAAACCAGAACGCAGTTTATCCACACCACTATCAATATCTAAACGCACCTGAAAAGATGTCACTCCTTGCTCTATTACTGCTTCAGGAGCAATTAAACGCACGCGTCCTTTAAATACTTGATCTGGGTAAGCATCAGCTACTATTTCTACCTGCTGTCCCTGTTTAATTCTGCCAATATCTGTTTCGGGAACTTGCGCTAAAACTTCTAAACCTTTTGCTAAAGCAACTATAGAACTAGAAGTTGCTGATGTACTACTAGAAGCTGAGGTTGTCGGTGTCACAAAAGCTCCTATATTCGCATATTTTTGGGTAATAATTCCCGCAAAAGGAGCGCGAATAATGGTATCTTCTAATTGAACTTGTTGTTGTTTTAATTGGGCATTTGCAGCCGCTACACCAGCTTTGAATCTAGCAATTTCTTCTGGACGATTGCCATTTTCTAGTTTTCTTAATGCTTCTCTTTCTTGGGCAACTACGGCTGCTTGTCTTTTAATATCTTCATTACGATTACCAGCTTTTTGTAATGATAATCTTCTTTGGGCTTCTTCTAAACTAGCTTTGGCTCTCCTATTTTCACTAATATATTGATCTAAAGAATCTTGAGAAACAGCCCCTTGTTTAGCCAATGTTTGATAACGATTGACTCTGGCTTGAGTTAGTTCTAATTGAGCTTTGGCTGAGTCTACTGCCGCCCTAGCTTGACCAATTTCTTGATCACGATTTCCTGCCCTAATTATTGCTAATTGTGCCTGAGCTTGAGCTAATCTTGCTCTAGCTTGGGAAATGTCTTCAGAACGGCTTCCTGCTTGACTTTCTGCTAGTTGTGCTTTTGCTTGTTCTAAGTTGGCTTGATATTGGAGAATTCGCATTTTAATATCGGAATTATCCATGCGAGCTATTATTTGTCCTTTCTCAACTTTTTGCCCCTGTTCAACATCTAAATCTGTGATAATTCCTGGATTTTTGGGACTAATATTCACGTTTTGGACTGGCTGTACTTTACCACTGGCTGTAATTCTTACGGTGACGGTTTTTGCTGCTACGGGAACTGTGAGTTTACTAATATCTTGTTTACGGTTTTCTACGTTTGCTATTTTGATCGCTGTGGTTGTACCAATGATTAAAAGACCAGATGCTGTTAATCCCATTAACCAACGTAATGGATATTTGATTTTTTTGCCTATGAGGGGAATTTCTGTGTGAGTATTCATGGGATTTTAGAGTTTGTATTTAGGATATTTGATGATCTAATTAATGACAATTTTTGATGAAAATATCATGACTTCTCAAGTCTGTATAAAGATGTAATTATGCAATTTATAAAGGTAAAAACATCAAATCCAGAAATGTCTGTTTATTAGTTGTTATTCATTAATCTTATGCTTTTAATTTCACATCAGCTATCACCTGATCGGGTGACTTTACTATTCAATAGGTGCTATTCCTTCCCAAACAATATCAACTAAATTATGGACAAACATTTGTTCATCTATCGGTGCATCTCCTGTCGGGTGCATCTGCTCTAAAAAAACATAATTCATCAGTGATCCCAGCAATATCATGGCAATAGTTTTTGGATTACTGGTGCGTAGTCTTCCTTGTTCTATTTCTTTCTCTAAAAAATTAGTAAATGTTTTCAAATCTCTACTAGGTCTAGAATCTACTCTATTGAGCATTTCTGGGATAGCATTACCACGGGAACGTAACATCATTAATCGTGGCATGACTTGACGATTAAACTCTAAAATTTGAAGACACAATTTGACAAGATTTTGTTTCAGGTTTCCTTTCCCTACTAAAGCATCAAGTTCTTGTCCCCAAGGTGATTTTTCGGGAATTCCCATTGATGCAAAAAAAAGTTCTTCTTTGGTGGAGAAACGTTTGAAAATTGACGCTTCTGAAATTCCTGCGTTTTGAGCTATTTCTAAGGTGGAAGCTCCAAAACCTTGTTCAAGGAAGATTTCACGGGCTGCATCTAAAATTTGCTGATTGGTAATTTTTGCTATTCGTGCCATAAATAAGTATGTTATTACTTATTAATTTAACAAAAGTTAACATAGATGTCAACTTTCTAACTGGAGTATGTTAATTCCCCTCAAGGAAACCTGTCGTCTACCGTAGAAATCGTCTAAGCTATCGAAAAGAAGATTTTAATTATGGTTAAGAGGCGGTAGTGTGCCAAAACACCTTCATGTGATTTCATTTTTAGTAGCCTGTAGTTTGTGGAATATGCCTCAAGCAGTTCATGCCCAGGCGCTAATACCTCATACAGTACAGATTGATAGAGATAAGTTAGAGACACAAGGTTTGAGTTTAGCTCAAGAAGCGGCTCAATTAGCGCGGTTTCGGGAGATTGACATGGCTTTGCCAAGAGCTAGGCTGGCTACTCAATTAGCTCCGAAAAATGATAAGGTATGGTTATTGTTGGGTGGACTACATCTGCAAGCTAAAGAGTTTGATCAGGCGATCGCCGCTTTACAGACAGCACAAACTCTCAATCCCAAAAATGCGGATATCCTCTTTGCATTGGGTTCAGCCAGTTTTCAGCAAAAGAAATATCAAGCAGCAGCTGAATATTACCAAAATGGATTAAAACTGACACCCAAAGATGCAGAAGGGCTGTTTGACCTGGGTAATGCTTATTATATGCTAGGCCGTTTACCAGAGGCGATCGCCAAATTTGATCAAGCAGTTTCCCAAGATCAGAAATTTTGGCCAGCAATTAACAACATTGGTTTAATTAAATATGAACAGGGGGATATTCAAGGTGCAGTTAAGCAATGGCAAGCAGCCATAGCAGTTGATAAACAGGCAGCAGAACCTTTATTAGCCCTAGCAGTAGCAATGTACACAAAAGGCGATCAACAACAAGGTTTAAGAATGGGAGAGGCAGCACTGCGAATAGATCAACGCTATGCTGACATCAACTTTCTCAAAGAAAACCTCTGGGGGGAACGTCTATTGCTAGACACAAGAAGGTTCTTAGAATTACCACAAATGCAATCAGTGTTAGAACCCCAGGAAGAAGGTGTAGTTATACCTAACTCACTGCCAGCACAGTAAAAATGTCTGTTACAACACATTGGTGACAATGGAATCACAATTTTGAGATCACAGAATGATCCTAGTAGTCAGTCTCAGCCACTAAAAACCTGAAACCTGTTACCTATGTAATAATATTGATTGGTAATTGGTAATCAAACTTACCATTACCAGTTTTCCATTTTATAGCTGGGGTTTACCAGTAGATTTTTTTCGTGGTAACGTAGCATTGCATCATCTACATATCAACAGAGCCATTGAAAAATTAGCCAAAAATTTCTCGAAGCCTGAAAAATCATTGATTTTTGATGGTATCAAAGGCTATTCCTTGCATATTAATTTAACTTCTATAGTTCAAAGTCCATTAATTTATCACTGTTTTAGGCTAATTTAGCAATTCCTCCTGGCCTAACTTGACTTTTTTTTAGTACATAAGTACATAATATTCTCAATAGGCAAGTAAAACAACCTTAAAAGACAAAAATCATCACAGGAAACATCAAGAATTATCTCTATTTCTCCCTACTTCACATTTGCCTGTGGAAGAAAAATTAGAACCCCAAGCTGGCTATCAGTCAGCCCTAGTGACAAACAAAAAATAAATAGCCAATTGCAGGAGGTATAAAACAAAATCAACGGAGGCAGTAAACAAATTTGACTGCTAACTGCCGATAATGGGGTAAATTATGGTTTAATATCGCTGACACTAGGAATAAAAAACTACACATCATTATTAGATATAAGTGTAATAATTTGATCAACAAATTGTTGATGATCAACAACGGGCTTCGATATGTAACCATTAGCACCACTTTGTTTGAGAAAGTTTTCGCGATCGCCTTCCATAGCGTGTGCAGTCACTAAAATTACAGGTAACTTTGCCGTTTGCGGATCAGACTTTAACATTTGAGTAATTTTGATACCATCGACAGATTTACCTTGATACATACTGCGTGCAAGAGAAACATCCATTAAAATCAAGTCAGCTTCTCCAGACTGGGCAATTTTAATTACCTCTTCCACGTCTTCAGTGTGTTTTACATCCATGCCACCCCGCTTGGTTAAAATTTTGGAAAAAACACGAGCATTAATCGGATCATCTTCGACAATTAAAACTGTCTTCATGGCAAATTCAACTTATAAAGGGGAAAAAAATTCATTTTAGATGAGGTATTGGGAAGAAACAATAAAACCTCTCCCAATTTGGTATAGATAAGTTATGCAGCAAATAGTACCTGCTAACTTTTTAATAATCTCATGTGTATCCCCAATATCAAGGATAATACTAAGGATAATACTATGGTTTTTTATCCTCTGAAGATCAAAATTGTGTGAGGAACACTATTTTATTGATGATGCAGTGGTTACTACAGTAATAAGTCTCAAAGACATTCGTATAGTTAGAATTCAGGGAAAAAACTCATGGCACAACAGTTAAACCTTCTCTCAAAGGGACAGGTCATCACAACACCCCTGCACACCGAGATGCAACGGTCTTACCTAGAATATGCCATGAGTGTGATAGTCGGGCGGGCATTACCGGATGTCCGTGATGGCTTAAAACCAGTGCATAGGCGAATTTTATATGCTATGCACGAACTGGGATTAACACCAGATAGACCATACCGGAAATGCGCTCGCGTAGTTGGTGATGTCTTAGGTAAATACCATCCTCACGGTGATCAAGCTGTTTATGATGCCCTAGTTAGGTTAGTGCAGGAATTTTCCAGCCGTTACCCCTTACTAGGTGGACATGGTAACTTTGGCAGCGTGGATAACGATCCACCAGCCGCCATGCGTTATACAGAAACACGCCTGTCCCCAGTCAGTCACGAGGGAATGCTGGCAGAAATTGGCGAAGAAACGGTGGAATTTATCGGTAACTTCGATAATTCCCAGCAAGAACCAACAGTATTACCTGCTCAGTTACCCTTTCTCCTACTTAATGGCTGCGCTGGTATTGCAGTGGGGATGGCTACTAATATTCCACCCCACAACTTAGGGGAAATAGTGGATGGTTTAATTGCCTTAATTGACAACCCAGATTTAACAGATAAAAAATTATTTGAGTTAATACCCGGGCCTGATTTTCCTACAGGGGGTGAAATTATTGGTCATGGAGGAATTCAGGATGCATACACCAGTGGTAAGGGAGGGATCTTATTACGAGGTGTAGCGACAGTAGAAGAAATACCACCAGCAAGGGGTACGAAACGAAAAACAGCAATTATTGTCACAGAATTACCTTATCAAGTTAATAAGGCTGGCTGGATTGAAAAAGTCGCAGATTTAGTGAATCAAGGGCGTTTACAAGGTATTTCTGACTTACGGGATGAGAGTGACCGGGACGGAATGCGAGTAGTTATTGAACTTAAACGTGATGCCCAACCCCAGGATGTTCTTCAGCACCTGTATCATCAAACAGCTTTACAAACTACCTTTGGCGCAATTCTTTTAGCATTGGTGGATGGACAACCCCGCCAGTTAAGCTTGCGACAAATATTACTGGAATTTCTCAATTTCCGAGAATATACTCTCAACCGACGTTACAGTTACGAATTAGGGAAAGCTGAAAACAGATTAAATATCGTCACTGGTTTATTAGCCGCTTTATCTCAGGTGGATCAAGTCATCAGGATTTTACGGCAAGCTGCGGATGGTAGTACAGCCAAAATGACTCTTTGTAAGGAATTAGAATTGAATGAAATTCAGGCAGACGCTATTTTGGCTATGCCATTACGCCGTCTAACCAGTTTAGAACAGCAGAATCTACAGCAAGAATTTAACGAACTCAACGGGCAAATTATCTCATTGCGGAGATTACTGGAAGACAGAAGGGAATTACTCAAGTCTTTGAAAAAAGATTTGCGAAGTCTCAAGCGTAAATATGGTGATACCAGGCGCACAAAAATTTCCGCCATGAGTGAGACTGTCATCAAAGCAGAAAAGGGCAAAATACAAACAGACGGAAATCAAAAATCTAAAACTCCTGTATCTGAACCAGAAGCAGCCATTTTAGAATTTAGCCACCGTGGTTATGTGCGTCGTCTGTCCCCCAATGGGAAAAAACCAAAAGCTGAGAACAGTTTGCACGAAAATGACTTTATCCTCAAATCTGAGTTAACTAACACTGAAGAAGATTTATTCATTCTCAACACAGGGGGTAAAGTTTACCCGTTGAAAGTGGGAGAAATTCCCCTGACAACAGGACGTTCTCCCAGGGGAACACCATTAATTACCATGCTGACCAGTACGGCTCAAGCTAATGTAGAAGGTATTGTGAACCGTTTTGTTCTGCCAGAATTTTATGAAACTACCCAAATGGTGCTTTTGACCAAGCAGGGGCGGATCAAACGGTTGGCTATGGAGGAATTAAATAATCTTAGTCGGCGCGGAATCACCATTTTAAAACTCAAAGATGATGATGAGTTGTCTTTTTGCGAGTTTACTACTACAGGTCAGCATTTGATTTTAGCTAGTTCTGGTGGTCGTTTGTTGCGGTTTGTGGTTAATGATGACCAGTTACCGATGATGGGACGTGCTGCTATGGGTTTACAAGCATTCCGTCTGGTAAAAAATCAACAAATGGTTGGCTGTGTAACTGTTGATAAAGATGATCAATTGTTGTTAGTTACTCAAGAAGGATATGCCAAGCGTGTACCTGCGAGTAATTTAAGGGCAGCAAATCGTGGAGATTTGGGGATTCAAATGTTGAAGTTTTATAACAAAACCGATCATCTAGCGGCCATGGTGCGTGTCAACCCAGGCTCAGAAGTTGCGCTAATTACCAATAGGGAGCGAGTAATCAAAGTTTCTGTAGATACAGTTCCAGTTTTAGAAAGAGATTCCAAAGGTGAGAATATCTTACAAGTAAACCGTGATGAGCAAATTATCAGTGTTATTGAGGTGCAAGAATAAATGAACTTAACGCGTGAAAACCCTTGCCATCAATAAGTTTTAGCTGAAATTATGTCTTAACTACTTTGTCAACTGTTGTAAGAACAGAAAACAGGAAAAGATGTAAGGAATAAAGCTTACCTTTTCCTGTTTGTCTTCTTCCTCTGGGGTGATTTTTTAGATTTGTGAAAATATTTTCATAAATCGCCACCCTAATATTAATGATCATTGCATTTTTGAAAAAAATTGTTATATTAGTTTACATAAAGTAACAAGGTTTAGTAAATATAGTTTGGAGTGCGAACCATGACTAATGCAACAAAAACTATGACTTCCATACCCGAAGATCGCAATGCTTGGCGTTGGGGCTTCACTCCCCAAGCAGAAATATGGAATGGTCGCCTAGCAATGATCGGTTTTTTAGCAGCTACTTTAATTGAGTTGTTTTCTGGTCAAGGCTTCCTACACTTTTGGGGTATTCTGTAAATTTTGAGCTACAACATTTTTTGTAAATCAAAAAACCTGGTAATTGTAATTAACTACCAGGTTTTTTATTTATTAATGGAGTTAGGAGATGGGAAGGTGGGGTGATGGGGTGAAAAATATTTTTACCAATGCCCAATGCCCAATTCTACCGAATATATTCCTTGAGAACACTATTACGATTGGGATGACGTAATTTACGGAGTGCTTTGGCTTCTATTTGGCGAATTCTCTCACGGGTGACGTTGAAAATCTGACCAATTTCTTCCAAGGTTTTCATGCGTCCATCATCCAAACCGTAGCGCAGTCTTAACACATCTCTTTCACGCGGACTGAGGCTATCAAGCACTTTTTCTAGGTCTTCTCTCAGTAAATTTTTAGAAACTTGGTCTTCTGGTGTTTCTCCGTCGGATTCAATAAAATCTCCTAACCGGGAATCTTCTTCTTTACCAATAGGTGTTTCTAAAGAAATTGGTAGCTGGGCTGATTTAGCAATAAAACGTAGCTTCTCAATGGTCATTTCCATCCGAGTCGCAATTTCTTCTTCTGTGGGTTTGCGACCCATTTCTTGGGAGAGAAGTTTGGTAGTTTTCTTAATTCGTGATATTGTTTCGTAGAGGTGAACTGGTAGACGGATAGTACGAGATTGATCAGCGATCGCTCTTGTAATAGCTTGACGAATCCACCATGTAGCGTAGGTAGAAAACTTATAACCTTTTTCGTGGTCAAATTTTTCTGCTGCGCGAATCAATCCAAGGCTACCTTCTTGAATGAGGTCTTGGAAGGATAAACCACGATTCATATATTTTTTGGCAATCGAAACCACAAGCCGCAGGTTGGATTGCACCATTTTATCCTTAGCCCTGCGGCCAACGTGTAGACGATAACGGAAAGTGGGTAATGGCAGTTCTACCGCTGCTGCCCATTCCTTCATTTCCGGTTCACGTTCTAGTTGATCATACAAGTCTTCATAAACTCGCTCTAGCTGGAGTAAATCAGCGATTTTCCTAGCTAGTTCAATTTCTTCATCGGCGCGTAACAAGCGAATCCGACCGATTTCTTGTAGATAAAGACGAATCGAATCTTCTGTATAGTGCTTTTTCTTACTTTGTGTCCGACGACGCGATTTAGCGGCTTTTCCAGACTTTGCGTCGTCCTCATCAGTCTGAGGCTCTAAAAAATCATCAATTTCGCCGTCATCGGTAAGTATTAAATCCTCTTCATCCTCGACTAATAAGAGTTCTTCTTCGATATCAGGCGGATTTATCATTTCTAGGTCAGGCCGATAAATATTATCGAGTACGTTGTTAGCCTGGTTCATGCCGCGTTCCTCATGCTCCTTGCAGAATCAATTACTCAAGATGTGGTTACTGCTCTTTTGATCGAGCTATTTTTTCAACTAACATAGGCTTTTGGTTAATTTGCCTATGACAATTTAAGTTTTTTGGCCTCTACAAAAATGTAGAGTCTTTTACTTTCTTGATCAGTATCACTGAATGGTGACTGACTGTGGGGAAGTAAAATTGGCCGCTGTTGCCGTTTTACACAATTTCTGATTGATTAGGAATGCAACCAGATGTATCTTCATCAATAAATTAACCATTCTCAACATATGTGTTATGTATATTGGTTTATTTACTTGTCAAGACTTTTCCGATTGTAGCCTGTTTCACAGAAATTGCACTCTTTTTGTGATTTAATCACCAGTCCATTTACCAAGATGCAGCCACTTTTATCAAAAAGACATTAAAACCAACAGTCAAACCATTAAATCTTGTCAAAAACTTTTTGGTTTGGCAGTAGCTTTCTCATTAAATTGAAAGGTAGGCAGACTTGCTCCTGGAAGATTTGAGATTTAACTATTTTCCCATAGGGACAGAAAATTAAAGTCCCACTCAAGTTAGCAGTCTTGATGCACCCATATTTAGCATTCCTTCGTAAATTTTTGATTTCAGAGAGAAAAGCTGTGTTGGTCTGTGGGTACATAGGGTAATAGTGCAACGTTAATGGATCTTATTTTCTGGCACTAAGCTTTTTATATGCTATGCCAATTACCCGAACTAGGAGTTAAGGTTTTAGCGAAATTAGCCGATTGATAGATGAATTGATTGCCAATTCTTTTCGACCTTATTAACACATTAGCGCACTGCGAAGATTTCAACCCTATGCAACTTGACAAACTGTTCTTACTGTATACAACGCTATTTTAATCATTCGATAAATAATTTGTCATTGGTTATGCTGAACTATTTACTTACTGATGAAAAAAGTGCATTGAATACATATATTCTAATATTTTTACCATAACGGTATATGAAAATATTAGCAAATATTTCTGTGTTTATTACATGAATAATTTTATACTGATAATTGTTCAAGGTTGATTTTATATAAATTATACAAATTTAGAAGTTTTCATACTGTAGTTTGTATCATATATGACTTGTATCTGCAAAAGGTTTCCGAAGACAGGGGCAGGAGGAAAGATTTTTAGTGAAAAATAAAGCCTTTTTGCTTTGCTTGATCGGGTTTACATTCCTGCCTAAACCTTTCTCCTCCCTCCTTTAAATGTCTAAGTCAGTAAAGTTGAGTTTAGAACCGTAAGTTTCGATAAATTCCCTTCTAGGTGCAACGCGATCGCCCATTAAAATGGTAAATATCCGATCTGCTTCGGCTGCGTCTTCAATTTCTACCTGTTTCAGGGTACGAGTTTCTGGGTTCATGGTAGTTGTCCACAGTTGTTCAGGCATCATTTCCCCTAAACCTTTAAAACGCTGGATTGTATAGTTAGCGTTGCTGGGAAGAGTACCTATGTGCTGTTGTAATTCCCGTTCGCTGTAACAATACTGGTAATTTTTTCCCCGTTCTACTTTGTAAAGTGGAGGACAAGCAATATAAATAAATCCTTGCTCAATTAATGCCCTTTGATAACGGTAAAAGAAAGTTAATAACAGAGTGCGGATGTGCGCTCCATCTACGTCAGCATCAGTCATTAATATGATGTGATGATATCGTAATTGCGAAGAGTTGAATTCTTCACCTTTGACACCTAAACCGAGTGCTGTAATTAACGATTGAATTTCGTTATTTTTATAGATTTTGGCATCGTCGGTTTTTTCAATGTTGAGAATTTTACCCCGCAGAGGCAGAATTGCTTGGGTACGGCGATTTCTTCCTTGTTTGGCACTTCCACCCGCTGAATCGCCTTCCACAATGTATATTTCAGATTCAGCCGGATCACGGGAGCTACAATCAGCTAATTTACCGGGTAAAGGAGAAGATTCTAAGACTGATTTCCGTCTGACTAACTCCCGCGCATGACGGGCAGCTTCAGCGGCTTTAAAAGCTTGAATAGCTTTATCTAAAATCGAATCAGCTATAGCTGGGTGAAATTCTAGATATTCCGTGAGAACTTCCCCAACAAAAGAATCAACAATACCGCGAACTTCTGTATTTCCCAGTTTAGTTTTGGTTTGTCCCTCAAATTCAGGATCGGGAACTTTCACAGAAATAACAGCAGTTAATCCTTCCCGAACGTGTTCACCACTGAGGTTAGATTCACCATCTTTAATTTTATTTCGTTTGCGAGCGATCGCATTTAAAGTCCGAGTTAAAACTGCTTTTAAGCCTTCTAAGTGAGTACCACCGTCAATTGTACGAATATTATTAGCAAAACCTAGTACATTATCAGTATAAGCATCAGTACACCATTGCAGAGAAACTTCCACCTGCACATTATTCCGTTCTCCTTGTACATAAATAATTTCTTCATGTAAAGGCTGTTTTTCCCGATTCATGTAGGCGATATATTCTTTAATACCACCTTTATATTCGTAGGTTTCTATTTTGGGTGTATCACTTTTGAGAATTTCTAAGCGATGATCCGTGAAGGTAATTTTGACACCTGCATTCAGATAAGCCAACTCTCGTAAACGACCGGATAAAGTAATGTAATCAAATTCTATGCTGGTGGTAAAAATTTGTGTATCTGGCTTAAAGGTAATAGATGTACCAGTTCTATCTTCTTCGGAAGGTGTTGCTACCAATTCTGTAACGGGGAAACTCCGTTCATATCTCTGTTTATGTACCTTTTTATCACGCCAAACCGTAACTTCTACAAACTCAGACAGGGCATTAACAACAGAAATACCCACACCGTGTAAACCACCAGAGACCTTGTAGCCACCACCACCGAACTTACCACCAGCATGGAGAACAGTTAACACCGTTTCCAAAGCTGACTTGCCGGTTTTCGGGTGTATATCCGTAGGAATACCCCGACCATCATCTGTTACCGTCACAGAACCATCTGCATTAATATCCACTTCAACATGAGTACAGTGACCTGCTAAAGCTTCATCAACAGAATTGTCCACTACCTCGTAAACTAAATGATGAAGTCCTCGCGGGCCAGTAGTACCAATGTACATCCCTGGGCGTTTGCGGACGGCTTCCAGACCTTCCAGAACTTGAATCTGATCGGCGCTGTAACTGCTCGTCATGAAAATTCTCCTGATATTTGGGGTTAAAATAGCCAAATGGCTAAAAAGTCAAAATCACCCCAAGATTATAACACAAAAGCCTTGATGCCGTCCCTAGCACAATTTAAGAACAAATTTATATAAGGGATGGAGTCAAGTCAAAAGTTAAAATTAAAGAACTTCTACAGAACTTCTACATATTCGTAATGACTAAATTAATTGTAATTTGTGGAGCGACAGCGACGGGTAAATCTGGATTAGCTTTGAGTTTAGCGCAAAAACTAGGTTCTGTAATTTTGAGTGCTGATTCTCGCCAAGTGTACCGTGAATTTGACATTGGTACTGCTAAACCGACGTTAGCAGAACAGAAGTTAGTTCCCCATTATTTGATAGATGTTTGTGAACCAACAGAGATAATGACAGTAGCAGATTATCAGGAACAAACACAAAAGTTAATTGGTAATTTGGGAGTTTCTCCTGTGTTGTTAGTTGGTGGTACTGGTTTATATATACGTTCTATTGTCAAAGGGATGAAAATTCCTAGAGTTTCACCACAACCAGAATTGCGATCGCAATTAGAATCTTTAGGACAACATCAACTTTACCCGATGTTGCAACAAGTTGATCCGATTTCTGCTGAGAAAATTCATGCTCACGACTTAGTGCGGACTTTAAGAGCATTAGAAGTTTACTATGTTACGGGATATCCAATGTCTGCACAACAGGGAGAAAACCCACCCAATTATCCAATTTTACAGATTTATTTAGATTGTGAATCGGAAATTTTAGATATGAGGATTCGCAGACGGACAGAACAAATGATAGCAAATGGTTTAGTAGCAGAAGTTGAATATTTGTCTAAGAAATATGGTGTTGATTTACCGTTATTAAATACTTTAGGCTATCAAGAAATCAAGCAATATTTAGCAGGTGAAACTTCTTTAGAAGCAGCTACTGATTTAATTGCTTTACATACTAGACAATTTGCCAAACGTCAACGTACTTGGTTTAGGCAAACTCCAGGAATTGAATCTTTCAATGTTAATGATTTAGATTTATTAGAGAATATTTGGCAGAGAATACAAAACTTTATGGTAGATTAACGACCAGCAAAAAAATCAGATATTGATTTAACCATCAATAACAATGGATATATTTTACAGAAGCATCTTTTTGTTAGGTGGTTTATGTTTTGTAGGCATTGGTATTTTTTTTCTAATGCTATGGTTACAAAAAATTAATTTATACTATTTGTTAGGTTCTTCTTTCTTCGTCATATCTCCCATAAAAATATTATTAGGTTTAGCTTGTGTTCTTTTTCTCGCTTGAGGATTAGTTTTTGAATTACTCTGTTGAGATGAATCTTTTTGATTAACTTGATCGGAATTTATCGAGTTATTAACAGGGGAACTGTGTTGAAATAACGGATTGATAGTAGGTGAATTATTAACTTCAGATACAGGAGGAATATTCTGCTGTTTACTTTCTATTTGACTAGAATTAAACTGCTCAAAAATAGGATTAATAGATGATTGCTGTTGAGAATTATTAGTAGTTTCAATTTGTGATGTTTGATTTTTTTGTTGATTAGTATTATCTATTTTTAACGAGAAAATTGGATTTGGTTTAACTTCTATATAAGTTCTATGTGTAGTTATAGATTCATTATTTTTTTCTATTTTTACAGAATTATTTTGTAGTAAAGTTTCAGCTTTTTCAGTAGGTTGATTAATTATTAATTTCGGTTCTGATACCGATTCTTTTTCAGAAACATCAATTATATTTATATTCTGTGATGTGATTTCCTCTACAAAACTTGACCAAGATTCTGCTTCCCAAATCACATCATTATCAATTGCTGAAGTATTTGGTTCTAGTAAAGAGACAATGTGAGCAGTTAGAGAAATTCTTCGTTTTAGATTAGCAGAAACCAAATAAATACTACCATTAATTAAAGTATCCTGTGGCAGTTTTTCTATATGAATGTTAATTTCATTTTTGCCAGGAATTAGCTGAAGATTATTAAAATCAATTCCTGATATTTCTGAGATAATTTGACATTGAACAGGAACAATAACACGGCAGATAAAGTTATATTCTTTTCCATAAGCAATTCTTCCTATATTTAGAACAGATGGATATTGCCATTCACCTTCTTCTTCAGATAAACCCATGACTGAACCTCTGACTTCAATATTTTCAAAGTTTAAGTTTTTGACAGACTTAACCAAAATTGCACAATTATTTTCAGAATTATCAATTTCCGTTTCTCCTGTTACTTCAATTTTCAGGTTACGAATAGTTACTTGTTCGGAACTAATAGATAAAACAGGCCCTTTAGTAGCCCAAATAGTCGCTCCTTTTCCATCTAAGACTACAGGATGATTAATGATAATTGGTCCGGTGTATTCGCCATTAGGAGGCCATAGTGATAATGTGGCATTTGCTTGTAGTTCATTTAGTTGATCTTGTAAAGTCTTTGGTACAGATTTATAAGTAGGTGTGTTAATCGGAGTTTCTATTTTTTCAAATTTTTCAATGCTAGTAGAATTAGAAGTTTCTAAAATTGATTCTTCTAGGTTTTCTGGTTGAATGTGATGAGTTTCTATTTTTGGACTTGGAGATTCAATAACCTGTTTTTGCTTTTGATTAATATTTTGATTCTCATTAGTCTGATTAGACTGACTTAGCCATTGTTTTAATTGTTCTAGGATGCTAAACATGAGTTTTTTAGTTATAGTTTTAGTATTTGTACTTCTACCATTCTGCCATGAGGATCTTGAGAAAGTCGGAATGAAATTCCATCCTTTAACTCAATAGCTTGTCCTGCTTGTCCTGGTTGGGGAGCAGGTGCAACTTGACTACCACCAGGAGAAGTAAGAGAAGTTAAATTTTGATTGATTAATAACCATTTTCCTTCATGAAAAATACAATGGGCTTGAGGAGTTTTATCAACTTCTTCACCAGGAAAAATATTACTAAAGGCGTGCCACTTAAATAGATTAATTTCATGGTAAATAACCAACTGTGTATCTAATGTCCATTGACCAGGACGACGTTCTGAACGTAATCTTAAAATAGGTATAGTTCCTTTAGGTTTAGAGCTACAAAATGGACACTTTACATTAGATGTGTCATGTAGAATAAACCAATGACTGGAACAATAAGAATTGTGGCATGGGTGAAGTAAATCACAGGTTTTAATTAGGGCGCGTTCCCATTCAATAGCCGCTGGACGTTCATTTACTGAGTGTAAACCTTTAATAAATGCCTTTTGAAATAGATTACTCAAATGAGGACCCAAAGCGGTAAATGGGATTTTTAAATCTGGAGGTTTATTAGATGAGTCGTGGGGATTTTCAATAAATAATGCTTTCAATCCCATTTCTAAACGTTCTTGCTCTTCTGCGGAAGCTGCGGGATAGGTTTTTGGTCCGTCTAGGGGATGTCTTCCTAATAAATATTGATAAATCAAAACAGCTAAGGCGTGTTGATCTGTAGTTGCGGAAGGACTTTGACGTTTAGGGTCTTTAAGTGGTAAATGAATAGTAGCTAAAACTTCTGGTGCAATGTATCCTCTTGTCCCTAAAACATCGGGTGGGAATAAACCAGGAACAACTAAAGAATCAATATCAATTACTATACATTGTCCAGAAATAGGGTCAATTAATACATTTTTGTTTGATAAATCAGAGTGTGCTAAACCTGCTTGATGTAAACGTCTGACAGAACGTGCTAAACGAATACAAATTGGTAAATAGTTAATCCAATTACCTTGTTCTTCCGGAGGTAACATAGAACGTGGTTTTGGTCTAACAAACCAGGTACTTTCTTTTTCTTTACCTGTTAAAAAACCTGTTTCAAAAAAGTAATTAGCTGGGTAAGTAGGGGTGATAATTCCTAATTGTGGTTTAACAACTATGGCTGTCGGCCAGCAAAATAATTGTTTAAAGTATTCACCAGTTTTATCAATTGTGGGATTAAAAGCACCTAAAATTTTCTCTAATCGTTGCATCCGATTCACATCTGAACCAGCATCTTGATCTTTGTAGAAACAAATTACTGATGATTTATCAGCGGTAAAGTAAACTTGTTTCATTGCTCCTTCACCGATCATATCTGGCAGGTATTCAATAGTGCTACCATCTGCGAGAGTTGCTATTTCCATAATTATACATCCTGATAAAGAACTACTAATGTGCGGTCGTCAAAAGAACCTTTTTGATAATAAGAATCCAGCCAAATTAATAACTTTTCTGCTGTTGACATATTCTGACATTGTTGACACATTGGTTCATCCATAATCCCAGCAGCTAACAGTGGTGGTGAAGCGACAACTTCAGCAACAGATTTATTTAATTCTTTGGCATAATCAGCCACAGAAGAAATTGATATTTTTTGAGGTTCATTATGTTGATGAGGATCAATAATTCTTTCTACTATTGATTGGAAATTGTTTTTTACATCTCTAATACCGCTGAGACTTCCTAAAGGAGTTATTCTCAATTGTTCAACAATTTCAGATTCATCAGGTTTAGAAATATTGATAATTTGATTTAAAACTAAATCTCCATAGAGTTCTAACATTGCCGGATCGTTAGGAAAATAATCATCAGCTACACCATCAGTCATCACCATTAAACATTTAAGATTTCCAGGAAAGAAAAATGTTTTTTGAATGAGATTATTTTTTTCTAGTTTACTTTTAGATGTCAAAAACTCAGTTTGTCCTCCATAATCTCCACTGTCTGCTTTACCTAATAACTTTAGTCTTCCTTCTTGAGAAATAGCCGCTAACATTCCATCACCAACTTGACAAGTGAGAACAAAATTGTAACTTTCTTCTCCGACTTTAATAGTTGTATGTATTGCTAGGAGTAATGTAGCAGAAAAGTCTTTAATTTCCGCTTCTCTATTATCGAGAACTTTATAATAAGGTACAAAATTTTTACCTTCTTTAGCCTTATTTTCTACAGCATCATAAGCTTTCTGCATAGCTTCATGTAAGGTTTTTTGCACAAATTCTATGTCTGCTCCTGGGAACTTCCAAGATGAATTTCTCTGAAGATCAGTAGATAACTGCTCTTTTGTCATGCGTTCTTGAATTTGGTGATTTTCAAGAGTATCAGTCAGATATTTTACTGCTGCTTGACAGGATTCTTTTGCACCAATACGAGATAATTTTTTAGACCCAGCACCATCGGATACTGCAATAATTGTCCACTTATCTTTCACTGTAAATTCAAACCAATCATCGCAATTAGTGCCATTATGTTTGTGCATTTTTCCTCGCACTCTCGCACCAATCAAATTTAATCCTTCTGGGGATTTTTCTTGTTTAGAAATATATTCATCATACTTATCTGGTTCATTTTCTGGGATAGGAAGGTATTTCCATATTCCTATTGATGGGTTAACTTCTTGTATGGTTTTTTCGGGAATTTTGTTCTCGGTGACTTTTACATCATTTTTGGGAGTTTCAATTGTAGATGTTACAGTTTGTTCCTGTTCAGGTTTCCACGGAGCAATAGGTCCAATTGTAGGTTTAATTTGTGGAGTATTTTCTAAACTTTGTGGTAATTCTGTTTTTTGATTTTCATTTTCTAAATGACTTTTTAAAACTTCAGCAATAGCTGCGGATACCTTTGGTTTTAATTTATTTTGTATAATAAGTTTCCAAAATTGGATATCATCTTCTTTAATTGTATCATTGGTTAACCGATCTAAAATTTGAGTCCATAGCTTATTGATTTCTGATATTTCTAGTTGATCATCTGTTGATAATTTTTGAGCATTAACACCAAATCTATTAAGAAGAGATTGTTTGGCTAAATCACCAAGAGAATCACATATTTTTGAAACTAAATCTTGGCTTTTTTGATCTTGAATAAAATTTTCCCATTTACTTTTTAATTCATCCGATGGTGGTTCAAGGTAAAGTTTCCAGCCAAACAGTTTAATTAATTCTCGTAACTTTTTTTCTGATTCTGACATATTAATTAACCACCTTCCCTATTCAAATTTTCTATATCGAATTTTCAATCAAATTTTAAGCTTTGGTGCGTTACGCTATCGCTAACGCACCCTACATATTATTCCAAAAATCAAATATTAGCCCTATATTAAGGAATAATCGTAATTCCTGGAGGTGGTGGAGGTAAGGTAATAGGTTGATCATCTGCCATGACTTGAGCCACACTTTGAGATGTTTGTTTAATAGACTGTGAAACCCATTTAAAATAAGCCTTGAGATCATCTGGTTGTAAATTATTTAATTTCACAACTATCTCCGTTATTTTTTTCAAACTATACTCGTCAGCACCTGCACCCGCAGCACAAGCGATGATATTAGCTGGTTTTTTCTTTTTCAATTCTTCAGCCGCTTTTTCCCAAGTATCTGTAGGCATTCCATCTGTCATTAAAAATACTAAAGGTTTCCAATCTCCTTTTTGTGTATCGCTGGCTTTTTTCACTTCTTGATCAAAACACTTTGATAAAAGTTTGAGTGCAGCACCCATTGAAGTAGAACCACCAGCAACTAAAGTCGGTTCTTTAAAAGTCAATAATTCTGTTAATGGAGAAACTTGTTGAGCGGTACTTTCAAAAGTAATTACTGATAAATAGGCTGTTTCTATGGCGTAGGGTTCGCTTCTGAGTTCGGCTACAAGTGCCTTTACTCCTTGGTTCACTGCTTGAATAGGGTCTCCAGACATTGAACCAGAACAATCCAAAACTAGATAAACAGGTAAACGACGAGACATAATTTTTTAACTCCTGAATTAAATCGTTTAATTTTGGCGAAATCAACAAAAATTTTGAGTTATATAAATCTCCTGACTTTCTAAAGAAGCAGCCACACCTATGCCTTCAATATCATAGGTTTTGGTGAGGATATTTTTTCTGTGTCCTGGGCTATTCATCCAACCATTAACAGCAGATTGAGCGATTTCTTTTTGACTCATCCAATTATAATCAGGGACACCATTATAGTAAGTGATAGAGTTGTATAAATGGCTTTTAAAGATATTTTCCGCAATACCTTCTGTGTAATAACTGCCATAGTTTTTATGACAATTAAATCCCACTATTTTACCCCTATCTGTGGGACTTTGCCCTTCTGGATTTTGATGACTGAAAAAATTTCTATTGAGCATATCTTGACTATGTTTTCTAGCGATATTTGCTAAGTCAAAATCAAATGATAGTAAAATCAGTCCATATTTTTGTCTCTCTTGATTAATTAGTTGATGAATTTCCTGCTCTAGAGTAGAAATAGATATGACTACTTGATTATTTTGATTCACTTTCAACTATCCCACACCACTACCAACATCAAAACTTTGGGGTAAATATGTATCTGTCACCTTGCACCAAGGACAAGTGATATTAATAGAGTTTTGATATTCAGGACAACAATGAACATGACCATTAGAACACATTCCCCAGAGTGAATTACCACAATAAGGACAAGGTTGAAAACCTAGTAATTGACTGGTCGAAACTTGTAATCCTGGTGTTTTTTCTCCTTCTGCAAATTCAAAGTTTTCTAAAGGATGGGCAGCAACAGCTTGATAAACTGGTTTATTACTGCTGCCCAATAAATCTATTTGATCAATAATTTTGGTATATCTCAATAGATAAAAAGCACGATTTTGAATACATTTAGAGTGAAGGAAAACATGACGATCTGATGTGGTAAATTGCTGTTGTTTTCCAGTTTGCTGGATTTCAATTTCTTCAGGCAGGGCGGGTAAAGAAATTCCTTTATTTCCTGAACTTTCCAGTCTTTCACTGGTGGTAGAAATAGAAGCAGAAATCCATTTAAAAAATCTAGAAAAACTGCTAGATGTTGCTTGCTTTAAAACAATAACTGTTTCGGTAATTCGACATAGTTTATTGGTGTCTGCATCGGGTCCACAAGCGACACCAATCACATTGGCTTGTTTACCAACAATATTATTTCTGACGTGATCAGCAATGTCTTCCCATCTATCGGTAGGTTCTCCATCTGTGAGAATAAAACAAATAGGTTTATAGTCTCCTTTTTGTGTTGCTGAACTTTTCATTACCTCCCTTTCCATACATTGTGTCCACAGTTCTAAAGCAGACCCCATTGCTGTACCAGAACCTAAAACTAATTCAGGAATTTGCAACTTTAACAAGTCTGTCAGTGGTATGATTTGTTTGGCTTTACTAGAAAATGTAATGATGCTAATAGTCACAGTTTCTAATGCTGTGGGATTTGTTTTTAATTCCCCAATCATGGCATTTAAACCATTTCCTAGAGAAAAAAAAGCATCACCAGCCATAGATTCCGAACAATCTAACAATAAATAAATGGGTAAGCGTCGCCAATAATTTGACATCCATTTTTCTCCATTCAAGGAAATAAGAATTAAATATTTTTCAGCATCATTACTTTAGCTTTTACACAGTGAAGATGCTTTCTATTTATTTTTTAAAAATCACAGGTTGGCGAATTCTTTGCCCATAAACTTCTAGTTCAAACCATTCACAACTTAGAGGTAAAGAAATAGATACTTTAGCTGGCATTCCATCTGTATATTTTTTGATGATATTACCAGATGAATCATAAATAGTACCTGTAGGTGCTACTATCTGATTCTCATCAACAACTTCAGCAAAGATTTGCACTAAAGAAGCCATTTCTTGGGCAATTTTATAATCCCAAATATCAACATCAGTACCTGTATCTAAGTCGTCTAATTCTTCTAATTGTTTTTGATCTATTGCGTCTCCTACTCCAATCAAAACGCATTTTACAGGGTTATGCTGACCAGATGTGATATCTTGAGCTAACTGTATAGTGTATTTTTTGACTCTATCTAAATCATAAATGCGTCCATCGGTGATAAAAATAAACATTCCCCGTTTTGCATCTACAAATCTCTCTACAAAATATTTGACAGCAGGTGCAAGTATGGTACTCATCCCAAAGTTCACAGTTTTAGGACCGGTGACATCCAAAGTAGAACATTCACTAGCTGTAAAATCACCTAAAACTTCAAGATCAGAGCCTGAACCAGAAGCCCAATAAATCACAGTTGTACCACCATTAGCATCGAGATTTTCTGCTAAATAAGATGTGAATTGTTGAGCTAAAGGTTGGACAATGTTAGGAGTAGTTTTAACATATCCTTTTTCTATGGCATCTTCGTATGCTTGTTTCTGAAATACGTTAACTTTTCTACCTTCTTCAACCTTAGATTCTACCCATCCTTTTGCCTCATAATCAACAACTATATCCGGGGGAATTTTTCCCTGTAATTTGCGTCCATACAAATCTTTCATAGATGCACTAGCATCTAAAGCCACACCAGTTTGCCAACCTTCTGCTTCTTCTCCTTGGGGTTCCATCAAAATAGTGAATAAAACTTCTAAATCTTGACCATTATTACTAACATTTACTTCTCCAAATTCTTTGGCAATAATGTTACTAGGAAGTTGGCGATGTTCCATATTTTTAATTCCTTATCAAAATCTTCAGCACTTTATAATTTTGCCAATGCTTCAGAAATATCTTGAGTTACACTTCCTCCAGGAAATTCTAAAGTAAAGGAATTTGAACCTGATGGTAATTTGAATTTAAGTAATGCTGGAACACCATCAGAATATTCACGACAAACTTGACCAGTTTGATTTAAAATTCTGCCAGAACCCATTACAATCATGTCTTCAGAAACAAGTTCTTTAAATACTTGTTCTAACTTATTCATATCACTAGCTAATTGATGATCCCAAAGGTCTATTTCTTGTCCTGAAGCATCTTTAATGGGATGATCTTCAAACATATCATCTAATTCATCCATTTGTGCTGCGTCTACATCTTCTCCAACTCCAATCAGAAACAGCTTCATAAAGGGTCTCGCACCACTAGCTATTTCTTGGGCAAACTGAACACTATATTGCTTAACTTCTACTAAATCTTCGATAATGCCATCGGTGACAAATACACAAAAAGCAGCAGGTTTTTTAACTCCCATGGCTGGAGCATTTTTATATTTTTCTACTAAATCTTTTAGAGGTGGTAATAATTTTGTACCTCTTCCCCAAGGTAACTTTTTAGGACCTGTAATAGCTGTATTTTGTATACTTTCCTCGTCGAATTCACCAACATTTTCTACTTTTGAACCATCAGGACTACAAGCCCAATAAATTAAATCTACTTTACCATTAGAAGAAAAGTTAGATAAAAAACTAACCATGGTTCGAGCTACTGGTTCGACTACATTAGGAGTACCAGCTGCCATGGCAAAAGCACCACCAACAATACCACTAACTCCATACATCTTTTTCATGGATGCAGAACCATCAAGAGCTAAACCCATCCTTACCCCTTCCAAGTCAGGAACAGTCAGGATGGTAGCAGAAATTTCAAGATTACCATTTTTTTGCTTGTAAACATTAACCTCACCAAAAGGCTCAACCACCTGCGCGCCGGATAATTGCATTATATAATTCCTCTATGTAAAATTAATTGAGTCTATTATAAAAACAAAGCAGTAATATTACGTTTAACTGGACTAAATCCGTTATATTTTTTTACAAACCTAACAACTGAATTAAGTAAGTCGGGGTGAAACAACAGTGTGTCGCTATTAACATCCTTGTCAGTTATAACTGCGATTGCTATCAGTCGTCAGCAATATTTCATTCATATAAGTTAAACTAAATTTGCATTAAGCAAAAAAAGTTCATATCCTGAAAATCCGTAAATCCTAAAAAACCGAAATTCAAATAAACAAACTAGGAGAAACCTTAAAATATTCTCCCAAAGCTTTAGCTTGTGCTTTACTAATTGAACGTTTACCATTTACAACCTCTGAAACCACACCGCTACTAGAACCAAGAATACGCACTAAGTCAGCTTGACGAAGGCCACTAGATTCCATGATGTGTTGTAAAATTTCATGAGGAGTAGATTTATCCATTGGATAATGTTCTTCCTCATAATCTTCAATTAGTTTCACAAGCAATTTATCTAACTTTCGCTCATCTGGAGTCAGATTTTTTTTAAAAGTTAGAAATTCAGCAACTTTTAAAAGACGTTCATACTCTTCTTCTGTTTCAATTACTTGAGGAGCGATTTCTGCTAGTAATTGACTATAGGTTTTATCGTCAAAAGTAATCGTCATTTTTCCATTTCTCTTTATTGTATTCGGCGTGAGTTAGCAAGTATTTGTAGAAAACCTTCTGTGTTTCATAATTAATCCCAACAATTAAACGGTAATTATTACCTTTGATATTGAAAACAGTAAAATTACCAACCCCTTCAGCATCACGGTAAACTTTACGCACATCCTCTAAATTTTGCCATTCAGATTTCTTAACAGTTGTATTCCAATCTTCAATTTGTTTTTTGATATCTGGATATTTTGCTGCATCATTGCGGAGGTTTCCAATGGAAATTAATTTCATAAATTTTCCTTGTTTTAAATAAAATTGGTATTTTCATGTTCTTAGTCCTTCGTGTTTACTTATTTGTGTTATGTTTATTCTCTCGAAATGAGAGGGATATGTCAATGGTAAATTCAGGAATTATGCAAAATCCCTCAAAAACCTCTTCCCTTCGCTTCCTTCGCTTCTATCCCTTCGGGACGCTACGCGAACGTGGTTAAATCTCTAAAAACGCCAAAAAAATCGAAAACCCCTCTTACCTCTGCGTCCTCTGCGCCTCTGCGGTTCATTCCTTCTTAAAACCCTTGACTCCCAACCAACATAAATGTATAATTCATATCAAATTGAAGGGGAGTAGCTGCTGGCAAAAAGCCAGTACATCTGAATCAACATACTGGTGATGAACCTGGTTCAGATGGCAAATAAAAAGTATTTGAAAGCGAGACCTTCACTGAGTTCACATTTAACATTGTGTGAGCTTCAGTGAGGTCATTAAACACCCATTAGAAGCTCCACACAGGTAAAAAATCCTACAGGAGCATCAAAGAGTGTTATCAGCCTTTACCGCAGGTTTATTATTAATTACAATTTCCGAATTAGGTGATAAAACCTTCTTTATCGCCGTCATTTTATCCATGCGACACTCAAGAAAGTTAGTGTTTGTAGGGGTAACGGCAGCCTTAGCGGCGATGACAGTATTATCAGTAATCTTTGGGCAAATACTGTCAGTTTTGACACAGGGTTCAGAAAAATATGTACACTATGCAGAAATAGTATTATTTATAGCCTTTGGCTTAAAACTGCTATACGATGCTTGGAAAATGCCCATTCACGCCGAAGAAGAAGTTATAGAAGAAGCTCAAGAAGCAGTAGAAAAAGCAGAAATAGACAGTCAGAAACAAAGTATCATGTCAATTTTACTGAAATCCTTTGTATTGACATTTATAGCAGAATGGGGCGATCGCACCCAAATAGCCACCATAGCTTTAGCAGCGAGTAACAACCCCATTGGTGTGACATTAGGAGCAATATTAGGACACGCAATTTGTGCAGCGATCGCCGTCATTGGTGGTAAATTAATTGCAGGTAAAATTTCCGAAAAACAAATCACCTTTCTGGGCGGCATTTTATTTATTATCTTCGGTATCTTTGCCACACTAGAAGGAAGTTGAGGTGACAGGTGACAGGTGACAGTTAATTATTTATTCACCCCATCACCCCATCACCCCATCCTCATGGACTAGATGTACTTTCCGGTGATGCAGTGGGGGCAGGAGTAGGTATAGCAGCGGCCTTATTAATTTCATCCTTATACTGAGCAGGAGCTAAAGCCCTAGCAGTATCAAATAAAGGTTTGGACTCATCAACCTTACCCTGTTCTTTAAGTAACATAGCCTTAGCCAAAACAGGACGAAAATCTTGAGGATCTTTCTTAATAGCTTGCTCGTATAAAGAAATAGCTTGAGTATTGTTTTTCTGTAAAGCGTAAACACTCCCCAAAAGTACCTGTACTGCAACCACATCAACAGTTCCTGCTTGAATAGAATTAGCTTGATCTGCGGTAGATAGAGTATCCTTTAATAAACCGATAGCTGCTTCTGGACGTTCCTGACTGAGTTGTAAATTTACCATGCCTTGTAAAGCCTTGAGATCCCCTGGTTGTGTAGCTAAAATAGAGCGATAGGTTTGGGCTGCCCCTTCCTTATCACCGATTTGTTGCTTTGCTTGTGCCAATAACACCCCGTATTCTGTCTGCTGAGGGTTTAACTTAGACAACTTCTCCAAAGGTTCAATCACACCTTGAATATCAGCCATTTGAACTTGGCCATTTTCCTTTTGAGCTAGTAACTGTAACCTAGCTTCTACCAGACCTTTGAGCGCAGTTTGATTTTCTGGTTCTCGTTGTAAAACTAGCTCATAACCGCGAATTTCATCTGCTAGTTTTGACTTTTGTTCAGAAGAGGAAACACCCGTAGACGTATTAGTAGTATTTTGTACTACTGATGAAGAATCATTTAAAGCTCCCAAAATCGGGATCAGAGAAACACCTAGAAAAGCAGTAACTGCTAAAAGTAATACAACCCGAATTATCCACTTATTACGCGTTTGAGTCACAATTTTTTCCTTTTCAGAAATTTAAACAAAATAAATTGAAATTGATGAGCAGATTCATATTTACATAAATCACAAGATGAAGATTTTGCAAAACTTTGCGGAATACGGTAGTTTGACTGTGAACTTTATAACAAAATAATTATCTAGACTGCTAAAGTAAGTGATGACTTTAGGAGGATCATTCAGAATTGTAGCTATGCTATGCTTCCGAAAACTAGAGTTAAGGCGCTAAATCAAACATTTAGTCTCTAAATGCGAAATTTCGCGCCTTTGTGTTTGCACAGTGACTCTAGAATGGCTAGATTGAAAGGAAATATACTTTAATCAGCCCTAGAAACTTTGTTTCTATCTGCTTTTGTCAAATCCCATAATGGGATATGTCTCCGCCTGAAGGAGTTTTTATGAATTCCGACCTGATGCCATCTTCTGAATCCTCCAATTCTACAGCCCCTAAGCAGGCTACAAATAAAATTGACTTAACCGCTAAGTCACCTAAACCGGAAAATTCACTCGCTCACTCTAGCGAGACAGATAATAACGGGAATTTTGCCCAACGACAACAACCTATTCCACCTCCGAGTGAACCATTGCAATATCGAGCAATTGGCTTGGTTCGGGGGTGCTACCGTGCCAGCAGTGAACAATTTACCCAAGGAACACTGGTTACAGCTGATGGTGTAGAACTCAATGCCGTCCTTTTAGGTCGGATTATGAGTTTAGTGAAAAATCACCTAGATTTAGAACAACAACATCTGTGGGTAGTTTATCCCCGTACCAGACAAGAAAATGATTCACTGCACATCCAAATTGTCGGAGTTTGGGAGCCAGAAAATTTGGCTAAACACTCTCCAGAGGAGGATGGTAAAAATTCTGGTTCTCAAGTTTTAGAGAAATCAGAAAATGGTGGTACTAAAAAATCTACTCGTCAAAAATCTGCTAAAGAAGAAATTCCCCAAAACCCAAAAGTGTCCTCAGACATACCGGATGGGAATTTTTCTGTCCGTGGCGAGGTGGTTTACCAATCCTTTGATGCTAAAAGTTTAGTAGTTAAAATCAAGCAAGCCCCCCGGAAACCAACTGATAAACCTAAATATTTTAAGTTGAAAATGCGGGGTGTGCTGGCTACGAAAGCTGTAGGCAAGTTTTGGGATTTCCAAGTCAAGCGAGAAGCTGATGTATTGATGGTAGAAAGTGCAGAGGCGATCGCTGATTTACCGAAAAAACGTAAACCACCATTTAAAGGTGGGCCACGCGCCGGTGTAGGAAGACGACCATTTCCCCCCAGACGAACTGGAGATGCGCCCTCACGTCCTGTTAGGAAAAATGGAGATATCTCCGCAGGTTCTAAACCCATACCAAAAACCCCTGCTCCTAAACCAGTCAAAAGGCCAAAACCACAAGATAATTCGTAATTGATAATTCGTAATTCGTAATTAATCATTCAATTACGAATTAAGAATTAGTAATTATTTAAAAGTCTGTCCAACGGTCTTGGGGTAAAAATACTCTGTCCATTGGTATCGGAGCGACTGGTTCTGTGAGGGTAAATGTGCCAGCTTGTATCCACTGTTTTAACTCTTGGGCAACTTGTCTGGAGAGAAATAAACTAGCTAAAGGAGCAACTCGCACCGCTTTACCCTCTATGGGAATACGTCCTGATTTAAGTTGAGCATAAGTGACTAAACCAAAGGTGGGACGAACCCGACGCGGAATAGAAAAATCTACTATTGGTGCTACTAAGTCTTGATCTTGTACCGCACAACGTTCAATTACAGTTTCGTTTAAAACAGGCAGTGGCACACCCACACCCAACATTAAAGACGGTCCAGAACTTTTGAAGTAGCAACCCCTTACCCAACGACTATCCATTTGTTTGGCATCACCAATTAAAGCTAAGGTGGCTGATGGTCCGATGGGTGTACGATTAGCTAACCGTTTTTGGAGGGGGAAGTGCTGTGTACCTTCCCAAGCAACATAACCGATTCCACCACCTAAAAATATTTTTGTACCAATTCCCACAAGTTGTAAATCGGGATCATTGAACAGGGGAGAAATTGCCCCAGGGTTAGAATAAACTGCATTACCTAAACGTGGTTGTAAAGGGCCTAAATAAGTATGAAGTAGGCGATCGCCACCGTTTACACCAATAATAAAATTTTGATAAAGGTTACGAGGATTAAATAAATAAAACTGATTGATGGTTTCACGGGTAACACTGGTTTCAAAAGTTGCCCTGGGATAACAGTCTGTAACTTGTCCTAATGCTCTTACTTGTACAGGTTTACCTGCAATCAAGTCTTCAATCACATGACCACCACCCCGTTCTCGAATTTCTTCCCCTTCCATTGTTTCTGCGGCACAACTAGCACCTAAGTATAAATCTACAGCCCCAAAACCAGAATATGCTGGGACTCCATCTAACCAACAACGGCGAATTTTTATAGGTGGATCAGTATGTCCCAAATTAATTATTGCCCCACTAGACTCCATCGGTTCAAATGTGCCAGTAGCAATAACATCAACTTCTTTTGTTGCTTTAGTAATACCAATTTCTGCAACTTGTTTTTTTAATTCTTCAACTGTCCAGACTACAGCGCGTTTATTGATAATTTTTTCGTTAATTTCGGTAATAGTTCGCATTTTTATGGTAATTAATTTGATTTTTTTGTTATCTCGCAACAAATAAATTATAAATATTTTAATTATATAATTATATAAATATAATATCCCCCTTCCGTAGTTGAACAAATAATTAGGGAAGAGGGATAAAAATTAGATAATTAAATATTTGCTTGTGGTTTTAAGCAGCAGCTTTTTCCTCAAGAGGTTTAAAAGTCTTTTTGGTAGCACCACAAATAGGACAACTCCAATCTTCGGGAATGTCTGCAAACGTTGTACCAGGTGCAATACCAGAATCAGGATCACCAACCACAGGATCATAAATCATACTGCATTGTCTGCAAATCCATTTTTGAGTTGCGGGATCTTCACCTGCGACTCTAGTTACAGGTTGTCCTCCATTTAACACTTCTAAAGCTTCAGTGTAGCGATCTGCGTGATAATTTTCGATGAATTTTAACAACCCAAACCGATGTGCAGCTGAACGAAATGTATCAGCGTGTTCGCCAGATTCTTGTGCTTGTTTGAGAAATTCTTCCGCTGCGGGATTATCTCTGTCACTTTGGGCAGCGGCAGCAAATTCAGGATACATGGTAGTGTATTCATAGGTTTCGCCTTCAATGGCCAAAGACAAACAGCGAGATATAATTTCCCTTTTCTGTTCATCAGTTAAACTAGCTGCATCTTTGACAGCTAATTCTGGATGTAGTAGTTCAAAATGAGCAAAAGCGTGTTCAGTTTCTTGATCTGCTGTTTCCTTAAAAAGTTTTGCTAAGTCTGAAAAACCCAGTTTACGCGCTACATTTGCAAAAAACAGATACTTACGATTTGCCATCGACTCACCACCGAAGGCTGACTCTAAGTTGTTTAGTGTAGTAAAATTTGACAAATCCATAATTTGTAGGTGTCTATGAAGTGATGTTGAATGGGAAAAACAGACTTTTAAACTTGGTCAGATCAGGTAATAGGAAAATATTTACAGAATTAAATATTTGCACAATTTGTACAGATTTTTTTCAAACCTGTATTATCCCATCTTTAATTACCCTTGTTGTTAGCTGCTCCAGAATAATTATAAAACTGAAATGTTAATTAGTTAATCTTGTTTATGTAAATTTTTTGCTGAGATTGACAAAATCATGGAGTTTCAACTGTAAAAATTCTTGTTCGAAAAAAGGCGTTTTACGAGTCATATCATCTGCTAGTGCAACATCACCGTCTTACAGTAAATCCACTGGTTACGAAATTTGACAATGGATATAATTTATAAGATGTTATTTTTGTAGTTTACACATAAGTAAAAATTAAGTAAAAATAATTCTGCAATGAACCATTATACGTAATAATCAAGTTACAAATAAATACCAACCATGTACAAACCTAAGTTAACTTAGTATAATTTAAAACTATAGTTCTTAACTCAAAAGCAAAATTGTCAAATTTCTCATAAATTCTCAGAAAATTCCTAAAAATTCCTAAAAATATCCAAAATACAAACATCAGTAATAAATAATGAAAAAAACTGCGCTAATCACAGGTGTTACAGGTCAAGATGGCTACTATCTCAGTAATTTACTCCTGAACAACAACTACCAAGTTGTCGGACTGGTATCTCCTCACCGCCAACCAAATTTATCAAAATTAGGAAGTCTATTAGACAAAGTTGAAATATACACTGTTAATCTACGGAATACTACTGATTTACTAACTGCCGTCGAACAATTACAACCCCAGGAAATTTACAATTTAGCCGCCCCTAGTTTTGTCCCAGATTCTTGGCAAGATCCCCTGGGAACTTTAGACTTAATCACAGGTACAGCGACGAGATTATTAGATGCAGTTCGGCAAGTTGGTTTATCTACAAGGTTTTATCAAGCCAGCAGTTCAGAAATGTTCGGAGACGTAACCACTTCTCCCCAAGACGAAGAAACCCCCTTCCGTCCTAAAAATCCCTACGCAGCAGCTAAATTACACGCTCATTGGACAATGGTTCACCACCGACAACGTTATGGTTTATTTGCTTGTAGTGGTATTTTATATAACCATGAATCTCCCTTACGTCCCCCTCAGTTTGTGACCAGGAAGGTTTCTTTAGCCGCAGCATCCATTAAGTTAGGTTTAGCCCAAACTCTAGAAATGGGTAATTTAGACGCTAAACGGGATTGGGGGTTTGCAGGTGATCACGTTGATGCAATGTGGCGAATGTTGCAAGCTGATCAACCTGAAGAATACGTAATTGGGACTGGACAACTCCACAGCGTCCGGGAATTAATCGCTACAGCTTTTGATTGTGTAGGCTTGGATTGGGAAAAATATGTAGTTGTTAATACTAACCTCTTGAGAGCAGATGAACATTTCCAATTGGTAGCTAACCCTAGTAAAGCTAAAAATAAATTGGGTTGGCGACCTCAAGTTAGTTTTGCACAACTTTTAGAAAACATGGTAAAAACAGATTTGGAAAATTTACAAAGTGGTAAAATTGCCCCATTGGGAAAATAGAGAATGGATAATTTTTATTTTCTATTCTTTCCCATTCATTTTTTTAAATAAAAACTAACGTTACATACTTACTCAAACATAAAATAAAGTGGTAGATAATCATTTATTTGTATTCTTGGAAATCTTCACCCGTGAAGGTGGAATTCAATCCTACGTCAAAGATATTTTTCGCGCCTATTCAGGATTAAACCAAACTTGTAAAGCGGATGTATTTCTATTGCGGGATGGTTCTGATTGTGTGAATCCTTTTAGATCAGAAAATTTAGAATTCCATTATTTTCAAAGTAATTCTGCTAAAGTTGGGAGAATAAAAATGGCTTTAGCTTTACTTAAATATCTGCTGCAAAAACGACCCCAACAGGTTTTTTGTGGTCATATCAAATTAGCAGGATTAATACAAACTCTTTGTCAGCCTTTAGGAATTCCCTATACTGTACTTACCTATGGCAAAGAAGTTTGGGGAACTCTGAAAAATCAAGAAAAACAGGCTTTAAATAATGCTGCTGCAATTTGGACAATTAGCCGTTATAGTCGAGATCAAGCCTGTGCTGCTAATGGAATTGATCCAAAAAAAGTAGAAATGCTACCTTGCGCTATTGATGGTGATAAATTTACTCCTGGAGAAAAATCAGGGGAACTGGTTGAAAAATATGGTTTAAATGATGGCAAAGTATTAATGACTGTTGCCAGGTTATGGTCTGGAGATATTTATAAAGGTGTAGATGTAACAATTAGAGCCTTACCAAAAATTATTCAGGTATTTCCAGAGGTCAAATATTTAGTAATTGGCCGTGGTGATGATCAACCAAGACTAGCACAATTAGCAACAGATTTAGGAGTGAGCGATCGCGTAGTTTTTGCTGGATTTGTTGCCACAGAAGCATTAATGTTACACTATCGCCTAGCAGATGCTTATGTCATGCCTTCTCAAGAAGGTTTTGGTATTGTCTATTTAGAAGCAATGGCTTGTGGTATTCCTGTTTTATCCGGTGATGATGATGGTTCAGCAGACCCACTACAAGATGGTAAACTAGGATGGAGAGTACCACACCGTGACCCCGATGCCGTAGCAGCAGCTTGTGTAGAAATTCTCCAAGGTAACGATCAACGCTGTGATGGCAAATGGTTGAGATCACAGGCGATCTCTATCTTTGGTATAGAAGCTTTTCAACAACGTCTCCAACAGTTACTGACTCCATCAAATTGTCAATAATTCCCAGATGGTCAAAACAAACTTCAGATTGATAGTGAAATCCAAAATCTGAAATTAGATGATTAATATAGAGTGAGAGTATAAAGAAGATTGCACAATGAATTTTAACAATTTACAACAAAATTTTGATAGAATTCGCCCTTGGTTGACCTTATTAGCAATAGGTTGGTTATTAGCATCCATAGGCTTAGGCTGGTTAGTTAATTCCATCCTGATTATTGTGGGGCTGTTGTTAATTACACCAATTATTGCCTTTGTTGGCTTTCGCTGGTGGCTACAACGTAATTTAGTTACTGATAAGTGTCCAGTTTGTGGGTTTGAAATCACAGGCTTAAATAACAGTCAATTGCAATGTCCAAACTGTGGAGAACAACTATCAGTAAAAGACAATAAATTTAGCCGCTTCGCACCAGCAGGAACAATTGATGTTACAGCAGTGGAAGTCTCAGCCAAATCACTCGAAGAGTAATTGTTATTAGTCATTTTATGAGTTATTGGTCATTAGTCGGTTAGAGAACTTTTCTGATTACTAATCACCAAAACCAACCTATTTATTCTTTTGGGAAATAGAGATTGTATAATTATGCTGTCCTGGGGATAAATTACCTATTTTGAGTAGATAATTTCCAGCTTGCCAAAAACCCGCAAGTTCTGGTTTATTTTGGGAATAGTTATCTGCTAATACACAAAAACGTCCCCCAGGCCCATCAATCACCATTGTCGGTTTTCCTTCCCCCTCAACCGTTAACCGCAAATAGGGAAGAGATTCCTTAATCTGGATAATTTGATTAGGTTGGTTAGTAATATTTCCACAATCACTTTGCACCTTCCCCTCTAATGTGCGATTAATTACCAGGGGATCTTTTTTCATTTGACTATCAATAGAAATAACTGGAGTTTGGGAAAAACCGGGTTGATTAAATGCCAAACTCATGATTAAAGTTATGGGAACAAAAGTTAATATTTTTAAAGTCTTCATAATTGGAAAAAATACTCCCTGCTACTAATGTATCAATTGCATTGACAAAAAATATAACTGGTTAATTTTACTGAGGATTTATTTCAGATAGAAAGAAACAAAACTAAATATTACCGTTTCTATATTTTATATCATTGTTACTTGTCACCTGGGATTCTTAGAGGTATATAAGTAAAAGACAGAAGTTAATGGTTTTTTGTTCCCAGAGAATAAAGTATAAATTTTTCCAATCAAGCTGCATAAATTTGTGACTAGACATGAAAATATCCTGAATTTACTGGTAAGAAATAGAAAAATTTTACTGATACCCAAGCTTTCATAACCTTTTTAGCTAAAATCACTAACAAAACCACCAAATGATGAATTTGGTAAGTAGTTTTAGAAATAACGTTCTAGCTGAGGTAAAAAATCATGAATTATCAACCTGAAGAAGAATTAAAACGTCGCCTTCAAGAGTTAGAGGCTGATATGAACTCATTTTCATCAAAATCAAACGAAAATGGAGCGCAACAACAACCAAAAGAATTTAAGTTTGCCAAGTTCAACTCACTGTTAGAGCGATCAAAAACTTGGTTTCAAGGTTTGTCAGGAGTCAAAAAGCTGGTAGCGACTGGTGTAGTAATACTCTTAGCCTTATGGGTACTGCAAACAGTTTTTAAACTTGTAACATCTGTGATCAGTCTGGCACTGTTGTCAGGATTAGTGTATCTCGGATACAAATTCTTTATTTCTAATAGCTTTCAACGTAAGCAATAGACTATTTAAACGCCCCCATAGTGGGGAAACATAAACTCAAAGGAATTATATAATGACAACCCCCAGTGTGAGGAGAAACTCTCATAAATCTAGCCAATCTCAAAAACCAGATAAAGCCCATTTTCTACCTCTATCAACAAGACGTTTAGCCGCTTGGGCGGTAGAAATTACCTTAGTAGTTGCCAGTGGCTTAGTACCCTTTGGAATGGGTGTGTACGCCAACTCCCGCAGCGATGTGAAACGAGTACCCTTGTCACCGATTTTAGTAGTCACAGAAAGAGCGATCGCCAGACCTTTGGCACTACCCATAAGTTACGGTATTCGTAATGTTGCTACTCCCACTAATTTCTTATGGACTGTAGCCTTATTAGCTCCCTTAACACTTTCTGGGTGGCAACTGTACCTACTTGGTAAAACAGGCAGCACCATTCCCAAACGTTGGTTTGGTGTCCGGGTAATCAACGAACAAGGTAAAGCCCCAGGTTTAGGAGTGGCAATTGTTAGAGAAGGAGTAGGGCGTTGGGCTGCTCCAGTTTCCATTGCTTACTTACTGTGGCGTTACAGCTTCGCTTTCCCCAACTTGGGTTTATTCACATTTTTAACGATTTTTATCATACTCGGTGAAAGCACGGGCTGGCCTTCCCAAAAACGTCGTCGAGCCTTCCATGATCAATTAGCAGGTACATATACAGTAGGTATCAACGAAAAAATCCAGCCAGTAAAACCACCAGAAGAAAAGATAAACGAAGTCACACAGTCAGAAAATAAACAAGATATAAAACCCAGTCAGCCACCTTCAGCCATAAATAAAAAACCTCTGAGTCCTAACTTAACATTGTTGGTAGTAGGGGTTATCAGTATGGTAACAGTGTTATCTACTTTAGTAGGCACACAAGTCTACATCCAAACCCAAGAAAGTTTACGCAAAACTCAGCAAATTAATAGTCAAAAGTTTCTGGAACTGATCAAAATAGTTAACCCTGACTCTGGTGCTACCAATGCTGAACGTCAACAAGCAATATTAGCCTTGGGTGGAATTAATGATACGCAGTCTATCAAATTCTTAGTAGATTTACTGGTAAAAGAAACCAACCTCAGCACTATAGATACTATCCAACAAGCACTGACAAACATTGGACCTGGAGCAATACCAGAATTAAAACGGATGAATCTGTTTTTAATGGGAGAACTAGAATCTGGAGGGAATTTCCGTAATATTCGGGAACAACAACTAAGTCTCAACCAACAGGCCATTAACAAAATTATCTCCGTTTACAGTGGCAAAATTAATAACCTTGATTTAAGTAACGCCCAATTGGGTACAAATAGTTCCCAAGACAATTCTTCGTTTAAATTAGTGTTAAAAAATACTGACTTATCAGGAGTTGTTTTCAAATCTGCCAACCTGAATCAAGCTAACTTAAAAGGTAGTCGTTTCCGTAGTCCTGGTGAAGATGGACGCTGGGATACCTATGATGATATTGTTGCTGATTTGAGTAAAACCCAACTACAGCAAGCTGATTTGACAGAAACTAACCTTAGTCGCGTATTGATGAACCGCAGTGATTTAAGTCGTTCCACTCTCAACAAATCTAACCTATCCAATGCTCGGTTAGTAGGTGCAAATCTCAGTAGCACCCAAATGATTGGTAGTGATTTGCGAAAGGTAATTTTAGAAGATGGAATTTTAACAGGGGCAGATATTAGTAATGCAAAATTAATAGAAGCAGATTTATATGCCGCCCATTTAGTCCGTGTTTCTGCCATTGGTACACAATTATCTTATGCCAATTTAACTAACACTGATTGGCAAGGTGCAGACTTATCAGAAGCTTATTTAGATTATGCAAATCTCAGTAATGCTAACTTGAGTACCACTCGGTTAAGCGGTGCTGTTTTACGCTCTGCCAACTTACAAAATGCTAACTTACAAAATGCAGATTTAAGTCGTGCAGACTTACGAGGTGCAAATTTAGATGGTGCCGATTTTCAAGGTACTATACTCTCTCCTGGTAAACACAATCCTGAAGATAGTTTTGTAGAAACTTCCGATTTGGGTTCAAAAGCTGCCATAGTTGAGGGTGTTGATTTTAGCCGAGCTAAAAATTTAAATTCGCAACAACTAGCATTTATTTGTACAAAAGGTGGTATCCATTCCCGTTGTCCATAATGACAGGTGATAGGTGATAGGTAAGAACTTTTAAATTACCAATTACCAATGCCCTGGAGTAATATAAGTAACATATCTATTAAGATGGTGAGAGGAGTAGGACAATGAAAAAAATCAAATATTTACTTTCATTTCTGGCAACTGGTGCGGTTTTTAGTCTGACTACAAATACTCAACCAGCACAAGCTCAAGTAGCCTACGGTAGTTATGTGGGTATTGGCCCTACATTTGGATTGAGCGAAGGTAGTCAATTGGGTGGGGTATTGGCTTTGCGTTACAAGTTACTAGAAACTCCTGTTTCTTTCCGCGCTCAAGCTTTAATTGGGGAGAGTACAGCAGTAGTTCCTACAGTTTCCTACGATTTGCCTCTGAATTGGCAAACAGATGTTTACTTAGGTGCTGGTTTAGTTTTAGCTAGTGGTGATTCTCCTTCCCCTGTAGGTAATAAAATTACCTTTGCTTTGCAGCCGGGAATTGATTATGTTGTCCCTAACAGTAATACAGTAATTTTTGGTAACGCTATTATTGCCTTTGATGCCTATCGTAATAGTAGTAGTACAGCTTTCTCCTTGCAGGGTGGTGTGGGTTTGAGATTTTAAACTATTTGGTAATAGGTGATTGGGTATTTATAATTGGAAATTGTGCGAATTTATGAGGATACAGATGACTGCTGCTAATATTTCTCTAACTTCTCCTAGTAGTAATAATACTGTTGCTGCTCACACTTTGTTTGTGTGTAAAACCTGCGCTAGTGTTTGGCAAGATGGTAAACGCGTAGGTGAAAGTGGTGGTCAAAAATTACTCCGAGAAATCCAAGAAACTGCTGAAAGTTGGGAATTAAAAGATGATTTTCCCATCCAAGAAGTTGAATGTATGAGTGCTTGTAGTCGTTCTTGTGTGGTAGCCTTTGCCAGTGCAGGTAAATTAACTTACTTATTTGGTGATTTACCAACAGAAAATTGCGCGGAAGCCATCCTCGAATGTGCAAGTAAATACTACTCTCGTACTGATGGTGTTTTACCTTGGTCAGAACGTCCCGAACCTTTGAAAAATGGTATTTTAGCCAGAATTCCCACCTTATCTTAATTGTGATATACCTTCCTCCCTTCTCTGCGTTCTCTTTGCGCCTTTGCGTGAAACAAAAAAATGTAATTAATTAAACCGAATCATGCGTGTTTTAATTTTGGGTGGTACTGGTGATGCGAGGGAATTGGCTGCAAGAGTAGCAAATATTACTGAGATTCAAGCGATCGCATCTTTGTCCGGTGCTACCCGTGAACCTGTTACACCTGTTGGTAATGTTCGTGTTGGCGGTTTTGGTGGTGTGGCAGGTTTAGTTAATTACCTCAGAGAGATGCAAATTGATGTGTTAATTGATGCCACTCATCCCTTTGCTAATCAAATTTCTGAAAATGCCACCAAAGCAGCACAGGAAGTAGGTATTTCTCGGTTATTATTAAATCGTCCCCCGTGGGAAAAATTACCTGGTGATAATTGGTTAGAAGTAAACAATAATATTGATGCAGCAGCAACTTTAGAAAATCAAAATCAAAGAGTATTTTTAACTATTGGGAGACAGGAAATTTCCACCTTTGCACATTTACAGAATATCTGGTTTTTAATGCGAATGATAGATCCCCCAAAAGCAGATTCTATCATCCCCAATGGTTTGATTTTATATGATAAAGGTCCTTTTAATTTAGAAAAGGAAAGAGATATTTTAATTCAATATTCTATAGATACAATTGTCAGTAAAAATAGTGGTGGAAATGCCACTTATTCTAAAATTATTGCTGCACGGGAATTAGGGATAAAGGTAGTAATGGTAAAACGTCCACCTGTACCGGAGGGGGAACAAGTTGCAGATGTTGAAGGTGCGGTGAAGTGGTTGCGGGAAAAATTAAAGGTGATGAATTTAGAGGATGTTTGAAAAGTCTGTCATGGTGTATCAAATATTTTCAGATCCCCCTATATCCCCCTTATTAAAGACTTTGACTCTAGTTCCCCCCTTATTAAGGGGGGTTAGGGGGGATCTACAAGTGCTGAATACCACACGAAAAAAGTTTTCAAACACCCTCTTAAGTAAATTTCCTGAAAACTAGCAACAAAAGCGAGCAAGTTATGTATAGAATCTAATAGATAATCTCTTGCTGACGCGATTATGCCGCCAGACTATGACCGTCAAAATCTCCGAGGACGCTCTTTTAAAGGTCAAAACTTAGAAAGAGCTAATTTTAGTAATGCTGATATTAGAGGAGCTAATTTTACCAATGCTATTCTTAAAGGTGCTAACTTTACTGGTGCTACGGCTGGACTACAGCGGCGTTGGGTAATTAGTTTACTAATAGCTGCGTTTCTAATTTCAGCAATAGCAGGGTTTTTCTCAATTTTCTTGGGTGTATTAATAGTATTGATTTTTGATACCCAAAGTTCTGAAAACTTGATTGCAGGAATAGTGAGTCTAGTTATTGCGACAGTCTTTTGTATTGTCACTATTCGCAAAGGTTTAATGGCCTTCGCCGGAGCCGTAGCCGGAGCCGGAGCCGTAGCCGGAGCCGGAGCCGTAGCCGGAGCCGGAGCCTTCGCCGGAGCCGGAGCCGGAGCCGGAGCCGTAGCCGGAGCCGGAGCCGTAGCCGGAGCCGGAGCCTTCGCCGGAGCCGGAGCCGGAGCCTTCGCCGGAGCCGTAGCCGTAGCCGGAGCCGGAGCCGTAGCCGGAGCCGGAGCCGGAGCCGGAGCCGTAGCCGTAGCCGGAGCCAGAGCCGGAGCCGGAGCCGGAGCCTTCGCCGGAGCCGGAGTTTTTGTACTTTTTAGTGCTTATATAGGCTGGCGTAGTTTTCAGGGAGATAAGAGAGATGCTTGGATTCGTGTATTTGCTGTTGCTTTTGCAGCTACAGGTGGGACAAGTTTTTATGGTGCTGACTTAACTGATGCTGATTTCACAGGTGCAACCCTGAAAAACACAGATTTCCGAACAGCAAACTTAACGGGGACTCGTTTTTATGAAGTCAAAAAACTTGATTTTGCCAGACCAGGTAATACTATATTAAGTAACCAGGCTGTTCTGAATTTGCTCGTTAGTCTCAATGGTCGAAAGAAATCTTATGCTGGTGCAAACCTCAAAGGTGCAAACCTGATAGGTGCGGATTTGAAAGAGGCTAATTTAAAAGATGCTGATATTATCGAAGCCACTTTTCAAGGTGCTAATTTAGAATGGGCAAATCTGACTCTTACTCAAGCAGTCGGTACTAATTTCACCAAGGCTCAAATGACAGGTGCTTGTGTGGAAGCTTGGAATATTGAAAGTACAACTATATTAGAAAATGTAGATTGTCGCTTTGTCTATCTTTTAGAATTTCCCAAACCGGAAACAGATGACCGTGAACGTCGTCCCAGTAGTGGGGAATTTCAACCAGGAGAATTTACTAAATTATTTGAGGAGGTTTTAAATACTGTTGATTTAATTTTCCAGAATGGGATTGACTGGAAAGCTTTTGTTAATGCTTTTGGCAAAGTGCAGAATGAAAATCAAGATACTGAACTATCTATCCAGAGTATTGAAAATAAAGGGGATGGGGTAGTTGTCGTTAAAGTGAATGCTCCTGAAGGTGCTGACAAAGAAAAGATTCACAGCGATTTTAATCAAAATTATCAATTAGCATTAGCAGCAGTAGAAGAAAAATATAAAGCACTTTTAGAAGCAAAGGATAATGAAATAGTTATCTATCGTCAACAAAGTGCTGACATGAAAGAAATTACTAGCTTATTAGCCAATAAACCTATAAATGTTCAATTTGATAACAAAGTGGAAAATAAAAATATGACTAACAGTAATGATTCTAGCCGTAAAGTTGAAATTGGTAGTGTTGGTGGAGATTTTACCGCCAGTGGTCAAGCTTTAAATTTAGGTGAAATCAGTGGTACAGTCACAAATACTATTAATGAATTACCATCTGCACCTGAATCTGATAAACCAGGAATTAAGGAATTATTAACCCAACTGCAAACAGCAATTGAAGAAGATGATAATTTAGAAGCAGAAGATAAAGCTGATGCTTTAGAACAAATCAAAAATTTAGCAGATGCTGGGAAAAGTCCCCAAGCAGCAGGAATGCAAAAAACAGCGAAAACCGCAATCAAAATTTTAAAAGGAACTCTTGCCGGTTTACCAACTGCAACAAAATTAGTGAAAGAATTTAGTGAGTTATTACCTGCAATTTCCAGTTTTTTGGGTTTGGGTTAAATTTGCAGATGTGATGGGAGTTTAAACCTCCCTGATTGAAAAAATTAAATAATATGATTTTACCTAATTTATTGATTGTTTTTAAAGAAAGAACATCTTTGTCTTTTGATGTTTGATGATGAAAATATACAAACTTCCAATCTCAAACCCCAAATTGAATCACCTTCCCCAAAATCCCCTCATCAGCTAAACTCAGAAATGCTGCGTTAACTCCGTAAATCCCGATTATGTCCGACTCTCAAGTAAGTGCTGCTGTTGCGAAACTCTACGACACCTATCCATTCCCCCCCGAACCCATCCTCGACGAACCACCACCAGGATATAATTGGCGTTGGAATTGGTTAGCTGCTTACAACTTCTGCACAGGTAGAAAACCACAAAAGCAAGATATCCGCATTTTAGATGCTGGTTGTGGTTCAGGAGTCGGTACAGAATATTTAGTACATCTCAACCCACAAGCTCACGTAGTAGGAATTGATTTAAGTGCTGGTACTTTAGAAGTAGCCAAAAAACGCTGTCAAAGTTCCGGTGCTGAAGGTGTAGAATTTCATCACCTGAGTATTTACGATGTGGAACAAATACCAGGACAATTTGATTTAATTAATTGCGTTGGTGTGCTTCATCATCTACCAGATCCCATTCGTGGTATCCAAGCATTAGCGAAAAAACTCGCCCCAGGTGGGTTAATGCACATTTTTGTGTATGGAGAATTGGGAAGATGGGAAATACAACTAATGCAAAAAGCGATTGCACTTATTCAAGGTGATAAACGCGGTGACTATCGGGATGGTGTGCAAGTCGGCAGAAAAATATTTGCTTCTTTATCAGAAAATAACCGTCTTGTCAAGAGAGAAAAAGAAAGATGGGCAATGGAAAACCAGCGGGATGAATGTTTTGCGGATATGTACGTACATCCCCAGGAAACAGATTATAATATTGATACATTGTTCAAATTAATAGACGCTTCAGAATTAGACTTTGTAGGTTTTTCCAATCCTGGATTTTGGCAGTTAGAAAAGCTTCTAGAAAAAGCACCAGAGTTAATAGAAAGAGCCGCAGAATTAACAGAACGTCAACGTTACAGATTGATAGAATTACTGAATCCAGAAGTAACACATTATGAATTTTTCCTCAGTCGTCCCCCCCTACCCAAAACCGACTGGTCAGCAGATAACACATTATTAGCAGCCATTCCTGAACTCAACCCCTGTATAGATGGGTTTCCCAGTAAATGTTTATTTAATTACGATTACCAAATCATTAATTTATCAGATGCCGAATTTGAGTTTATGAAAAGCTGTGATGGTGATGCCAAAATAGCCGATATCATCGGCCAAACTGAGTTAGACTTAAACGGAGTCAGAAAACTAATAAAACAGCAATTACTATTATTAACACCCAGCGAGAGAGTGTAAAAGAGGTAGGGGAAGATTGAGAAACTAATGCCCAATGCCCAATGCCCAATGCCCAAAACATAAGATAATTGTTTTTTTCTAAAGTTCTGTTACCAGAACGTGATATGATTCAGCTGACTGAATGTACAGTCACTGTTATTTAACTGTACTGGTTTCAAGTGCCGTGAGCTTGTCAGACAAATCAATTACGCCCACTCAAACAACAGAACAAGATGCGAAACCTGGTTTTGAAGACACAAAACCAGTGGACTCTTCCATGCAAGACTTCTATCAACTCTATCAGGAGTTGTTAGTAACAACACTTGTTTTAACAGCGATAGTTTTTATCTCTGTCTGGATTGCTTACTCACTAAACATTGCTCTAAATTATTTATTAGGGGCGTGTGCAGGTGTGCTTTACTTGAGAATGTTGGCAAAAGATGTTGAGCGGTTAGGAAGGGAAAAACAAGCTCTGAGTAAAACTCGGTTAGCCTTATTAGTAGTGCTGATTTTGCTGGCATCACGCCTGACTCAACTGCATATACTTCCCATCTTTTTGGGATTTCTCACCTATAAAGCCACACTCATCATTTATGTAGTTAGAGTGGCGTTCATTTCTGACTCCACAAAGCTCCGGCAACCTTAAAAGAAAGACTCCTATTCTCCAGTAATATTGGAGAAGCGATTGATTTGGAAAGAAAATGCTGAGTTTTCCCAACTTCTACTCTCTTCCACTTGCCGAATTGGAAGTAGGGAAGCATCTGTACTGGCAAATAGGTAACTTAAAGCTACATGGACAGGTGTTTCTCACCTCCTGGTTTGTAATTGGCGTGTTGACACTTGTTTCCGTATTGGCAAGCAGCAACATCAAACGCATTCCTAGCGGCATTCAAAACCTAATGGAGTTTGCCTTAGAATTCATCAGGGATTTGGCAAAAAACCAGATCGGCGAGAAAGAATATCGCCCCTGGGTCCCCTTCATTGGTACTTTGTTTTTGTTCATTTTCGTGTCAAATTGGTCAGGGGCATTAGTTCCTTTTAAGCTAATTCATCTGCCAGAAGGTGAACTAACCGCACCAACAAGTGACATTAACACAACAGTTGCCTTAGCACTGTTAACATCTTTAGCTTATTTTTATGCTGGCTTCAGCAAAAAAGGCTTGGGGTACTTCGGCAACTACGTGCAACCAGTTTCCTTCATGTTGCCCTTCAAGATTATTGAAGATTTCACTAAACCCCTTTCCTTAAGCTTCCGTTTATTCGGTAACATCTTAGCTGATGAACTGGTTGTAGGCGTGCTAGTCTTACTAGTGCCTCTGTTCGTACCACTGCCAGTAATGGCATTGGGCTTATTTACGAGCGCCATTCAAGCCTTAATTTTTGCCACCCTCGCGGCTGCCTACATTGGGGAAGCGATGGAAGATCATCATGGCGAAGAGCATGAGGGTTCTCATTAAACCCCTCAGATGAAAGAAGTCAGTCATGAGGTGACAGGTGACAGGTGGCAGGTGACAGGTGACAGAAATGAGTTAGCCAGTAGCCGTCAACAGTCAACCAATAACTAACTACTGACAACTCTACAAGTTCAACAAACAACCGTATCTGTAAAGTAAGGAAAAAATATCATGGATCCATTAGTTTCTGCTGCTTCCGTATTAGCTGCTGCTCTCGCTGTTGGTTTGGCTGCAATCGGCCCTGGTATTGGTCAAGGTAACGCAGCAGGACAAGCTGTAGAAGGTATTGCTCGTCAACCTGAAGCTGAAGGCAAAATTCGTGGTACATTGCTACTCAGTTTGGCGTTCATGGAAGCGTTAACCATCTACGGTCTAGTAGTTGCGCTCGTACTGTTGTTTGCTAACCCCTTCGCATAATTCAGTACACAATTTGAGTGCTGAGTGAAAAAAATTAAGAGTTAGGAGTTAAGAGTTAGGAGTTTGATTGACAACTCACTAACTCATAACTCGTAACATCTACACATGATAACTCAGGACTACAATCATAGATAGGAACAAGCAACCATGACACACTGGATCACCTTATTGGCAGTAGAAGAAGTTGCCAAGGAAGGGGGCTTGTTTGACTTAGATGCGACTTTGCCTTTGATGGCAATTCAGTTTCTAGTTTTAGCCCTGATATTGAACGCAACTCTCTATAAGCCCCTGGGTAAAGCCATTGATGGACGGAATGAATACGTTCGTAACAATCAATTGGATGCCCAAGAACGCTTGTCAAAGGCGGAAAAATTAGCCGAGCAGTATGAGCAAGAACTAGCCGGTGCAAGAAGACAAGCTCAAACAATTATTGCCGAAGCTCAAGCAGAAGCGCAAAAAATGGCAGCCCAGAAAATAGCTGCCGCGCAACAAGAAGCTCAGGCACAAAGAGAAAAGGCATCTGGTGAAATTGAGCAGCAAAAGCAACAAGCCTTAGCTTCACTAGAAGCACAGGTAGATGCCCTCAGTCGCCAAATACTAGAGAAACTGTTAGGTGCTGACTTAGTAAGCCAACGCTAACTCGCAGAATTGTCATGGTAGGTAACAGGTGACAGGTTACAGGTGACAGTGAACAGAGTAATAACTGATAACTGATAACTGGTAACTGAATAACTGACCAATGACAAAGAATTTTGAATTTGGCAGCGCAGTTGTGGATAGAAAATCATGGGGACTTTTGTACTATTGATGGCGGAAGCAGCCGCCGTCGGAGGTGAACTGGCAGAGGGAGCAGAACATAGTGGTTTTGGTCTAAATACTAATATTTTAGAGACCAACCTAATTAACCTTGCCATTATTATTACTGTGCTGTTTGTTTTTGGACGTAAAGTTTTGGGTGGTAATCTCAAAGCCCGTCGAGAAAATATTGAAACAGCAATTAAGAGTGCAGAGCAAAGAGCAGCAGAAGCTGCTAGTAAATTGCAAGTAGCTCAACAAAAGCTAACACAAGCTCAAACTGAAGCAAGCTCAATCACAGCTAAAGCGGCAGAAAGTGCTAAAACGGCTCAAAAGGCAATTTTAGATCAAGCTGCTGCTGATGTTGAGAGAATGCAAGCAGCTGGTGCGGCTGATTTGAATGCAGAACTAGATAAAGCGATCGCTCAATTGAAGCAGAGAGTAGTAGCTCAAGCATTAGCAAAAGCTGAGACTCAACTCAAAGCTGGTATTGCTGAGGATGTTCAAAAAACTATTATTGACCGCAGCATCGCGCAATTGGGAGGTTAAGCATGAAAAACAATGCAGCTACCGCTGAAGTAGCCCAGCCTTATGCACAGGCTTTATTATCCATCGCCCAGTCAAATAACTTGACAGAAGAATTTGGGGCAGATGCCAGAACTTTAACTAATTTGATTTCAGGTTCTGGGGAACTCCAAAGCTTTTTGGATAACCCTTTCATTTTGCCTGAAAACAAAAAGAATCTGCTCAAGCAGTTACTAGGTGAAGGTGTTAACCCCTATTTACGCAACTTTTTACTGCTTTTGGTGGATAGAAAAAGGATTTCTTTCCTAGAGCCAATTTTAAAGCAGTATTTAGCTTTATTACGGCAACTCAATCAGACCGTATTAGCTGAAGTTACTTCTGCGGTTGCTTTAACAGAAGCACAAGTGCAAACAGTTAAAGAGAAGGTACTTGCTATCACCAAAGCACGGGAAGTAGAAATAGAAACTAAAATAGACACTGATCTAATTGGTGGTGTAGTGATCAAAGTAGGTTCTCAAGTAATTGACGCAAGCTTACGAGGTCAACTGCGTCGCCTTTCTTTGCGCTTAACCAGTAATTAAATTTTTTTGGGCATTGGGCATTGGGCATTGGGCATTGGGTAAATATTTTTACCAACTACTAATTACCAATTACCTCTAGACCAGAAACTTCTTCCGTCTCGAAAGCAAACTGAAACATAGGCATAATGAGCATTTCAATTAGACCTGACGAAATCAGCAGCATTATCCAACAACAAATCGAGCAATACGACCAAGATGTCAAAGTTGCTAATGTTGGTACTGTACTACAAGTTGGTGATGGTATTGCCCGGATTTATGGCTTAGAAAAAGTCATGGCTGGGGAACTTGTAGAGTTTGAAGATGGCACTGTTGGTATCGCCCAAAACTTAGAAGAAGACAACGTTGGTGTGGTATTGATGGGTCAAGGCCGCGATATTCAAGAAGGTAGCACCGTTACAGCAACTGGCAAAATTGCTCAAGTAGCTGTAGGTGATGCTTTAGTTGGTCGGGTTGTGGACGCTTTAGGTCGTGCCATTGATGGTAAGGGTGAAATCAAAAGTACCGAGAGTCGTTTGATTGAATCCTCAGCACCTGGTATCATTGCGCGTCGTTCTGTACACGAACCAATGCAAACCGGTATCACCGCGATTGACTCCATGATTCCCGTTGGTCGGGGTCAGCGGGAGTTGATTATTGGTGACCGTCAAACTGGTAAAACCGCGATCGCAATTGATACCATCATCAACCAAAAAGGTGAAGATGTAGTTTGCGTTTACGTTGCTATCGGTCAAAAAGCTTCCACCGTTGCTAACGTAGTCCAAACTTTACAAGAAAAAGGCGCGATGGACTACACCGTAGTTGTAGCCGCTAACGCCAGTGACCCTGCCACCTTACAATTCCTCGCTCCCTACACAGGCGCTAGTATTGCTGAGTATTTCATGTACAAAGGCAAAGCGACCTTAATCATTTATGATGACCTTTCTAAGCAAGCTCAGGCTTATCGCCAAATGTCCTTGCTCCTACGTCGTCCACCCGGTCGGGAAGCTTACCCTGGAGACGTATTCTACATCCACTCCCGCTTGTTAGAACGTGCTGCTAAACTCAGCGATGAACTAGGTAAAGGTAGTATGACTGCCCTACCTATCATTGAAACCCAAGCTGGTGACGTATCCGCATACATTCCTACCAACGTAATTTCCATTACCGACGGTCAGATTTTCTTGTCTTCTGACTTGTTTAACTCTGGTATCCGTCCCGCTGTAAACCCCGGTATCTCCGTATCCCGTGTAGGTTCTGCGGCTCAAACCAAGGCAATGAAGAAAGTTGCCGGTAAGATTAAACTAGAATTGGCTCAGTTTGACGACTTACAAGCTTTCGCTCAATTTGCTTCTGACTTAGATAAGGCTACCCAAGACCAATTGGCAAGGGGTGTACGTCTACGGGAACTGTTGAAACAGCCCCAAAACGATCCTTTGTCTGTAGCTGAACAAGTAGCTATTCTCTACGCTGGTATTAACGGTTATTTAGATGATTTAGCTGTGAACCAAGTCACAAGCTTTGTGAGAGGCTTACGTGATGAACTCAAGAGTGGCAGTAACTCATACTTCCAAGCAGTAACCAGCAGCAAAGTTTTGGGAGAAGCAGAAGAAACAGCCCTCAAAGAAACTTTAGCTGAGTACAAAAAGACCTTTTTAGCTACAGCGTAATTGGTAATTGGTGATTGGTAATTGGTGATTGGTAATTGGTAATTAGTGATGAGGTTATTCAACTCTCATCTCTTTTTGTCACCTGTCACCTGTCACCTGTCACCTAACCAATGACTAATGACTAAGGACTAAACTATGCCTAATCTCAAAGCAATACGCGATCGCATTCAGTCGGTCAAAAATACCAAAAAAATTACTGAAGCTATGCGGTTAGTGGCAGCAGCACGAGTACGCCGCGCCCAAGAACAGGTAATTGCTACCCGTCCCTTTGCTGACCGTTTAGCTCAAGTATTATTTGGTCTACAAACTCGTTTACGGTTTGAAGATGTAGACCTACCATTACTGAAAAAACGGGAAGTTAAATCTGTCGGTTTATTGGTAGTTTCCGGTGATAGAGGACTGTGTGGCGGTTACAATTCTAACGTCATCCGTCGTGCAGAAAACCGCGCCAAGGAACTCCAAGCCGAAGGTTTAGATGTCACCTTAGTAGTAGTTGGTCGTAAAGCTAACCAATACTTCCAACGTCGTGGTTACAAAATTGATAAAAGCTACACTGGTTTAGAACAAATTCCTACCGCTGCGGAAGCTACTGATGTTGCAGATGAACTACTATCCTTGTTTTTATCTGAAAAGGTAGACCGGATTGAGTTAGTTTATACTCGCTTCGTGTCCTTGGTTAGTTCTCGTCCAGTGGTACAAACCTTGCTACCTTTGGATACCCAAGGTTTGGAAGCCGCAGATGATGAAATTTTCCGCTTAACTAGCCGTGGTGGTCAGTTCCAAGTGGAACGGGAAAAGGTAAGTAGTACAGTTCAGCCTTTACCCCGTGACATGATCTTTGAACAAGATCCTGTACAAATTTTAGATTCTTTGTTGCCTTTATATCTGAGTAATCAGTTATTAAGAGCATTACAAGAATCAGCAGCTAGTGAACTAGCAGCACGGATGACAGCAATGAGTAATGCCAGTGAGAATGCTGGTGAGTTGATTAAAACTCTGTCATTGTCTTACAACAAAGCTCGTCAAGCTGCAATTACTCAGGAACTTCTGGAAGTTGTTGGTGGTGCGGAAGCGCTTACTTAATTTTGGTAATGGGTAATGGGTGATGGGTAATTGTTAATATTATTACTTATCACTTATTGCCGATTACTTGATGGGGTTTAAGAAGGAATGAACCGCAGAGGCGCAGAGGACGCAGAGAAAGATAGAGTTTGAGAGATATTTTGAGTTAGTTTTTATGATTTTTATTTAAGTTTTTTATTTTTATTTTCGTGTTAAATAATAGTCCTGCTCATAAATTATTACTGGAAGTTATTCAGCCAGCTTTCATTATTGAGGAGATACATCATCAAACAGTTATGATTACTCAATAACTATAATCTAATAATCTAAATGCCTACTAATACTTGGAATCGTCATCATATCCTTTCCTTAGCTGACTTTACCAACACTGAATATAATGCAGTGTTGCAAACAGCAGCATCATTTCAAGAGGTGCTATCTCGGAGAACTAAGAAAGTACCCACATTGCAAGGACAGGTAGTAGCAAATTTATTTTTTGAACCTTCTACCCGTACCCGCAGTAGTTTTGAAATAGCTGCAAAAAGATTAAGTGCAGATACATTGAATTTTGCAGCTTCCACATCTTCCATGACCAAAGGAGAGACAATTTTAGACACTGCTAAAACCTATTTAGCAATGGGTACAGATATTATGGTCATTCGTCATAAAGAAGCAGGAGTACCCCAGGCGATCGCCCAAGAAATGGATCGTTTAGGGGAAAAAGTCAGCGTCTTAAATGCCGGTGATGGACAACATGAACACCCATCTCAAGGACTATTAGATTTATTCACAATTTGCAGTTTAATTGATCCTCTAAAACCCAAAATTGAATTATTACAAGGTAAAAAAATAGCTATTGTTGGTGATATTTTACATTCCCGTGTCGCCCGTTCTAATATTTGGAGTTTAATCGCTAGTGGTGCAGAAGTTCATCTAGCAGCACCCCCTACATTACTACCTAAATTTTTTGCTGAATATTTAGGATTAACCACACCAGAAAACTTTCAAGACCAAAAATTATTTACCCATTGGCGACTAGAACCAGCGTTAATAAATGCCGATTTTGTCATGACATTGCGTTTACAAAAAGAACGCATGACAGCCCATTTGTTACCCAGTTTAAGGGAATATCATCAACTATTTGGCATTACCAGAGATAAACTCAAACTGTGTAAACCTAATGTTAAAGTTTTGCATCCAGGTCCAGTTAACAGAGGTGTAGAAATTAGTTCTGACTTAATGGATGATCCTGAATTTAGTTTAATTCAAGATCAAGTGACTAGCGGTGTAGCAGTACGGATGGCATTATTATATTTTATTGGTGGTGGAAAAGGTTAATTAATATTCTGTAGGGTGTGTTAGGCGCAGCCGTAACGCACCTTTGAAACTATATCATATTTTTTATGTCACCCAGAGGCGCAGAGAGTAATAAAGAGTTAGTTTTATTACATAAAAAATGTTGTAAAATATAAATATTAGTTAGTTAAGTTATCTAATATTCACAATGACAGCTATCACCATTAACTTAAACCCTATTGTCAGATTTACCGACGATCAATTTTATCAACTATGCCGGGAAAATCCTGATGTGAAATTTGAAAGGAATACAAAGGGAGAACTATTAATCATGTCACCCACAGGAGGAGAAACTGGAAAACGTAATTCAGAAATTAATGCTGATTTTGTAATCTGGAATCGTAAAAATAAACTAGGAGTTTGTTTTGATTCTTCTACCTGTTTTAAATTACCTAATGGTGCAAATCGTTCTCCTGATTTTTCTTGGATAAAAAAAGAAAGATGGGATAGTTTAACAACAGAAGAAAAAACCAAATTTCCACCCATTGCACCTGATTTTGTTTTAGAATTAATGTCACCTACAGACAGCTGGCCAGAAACTCAAAAGAAAATGCAAGAATATATCGCCAATGGCGTAAAATTAGGTTGGTTAATTAATCCGAAAATACGACAAGTAGAAATTTATCGTTTAGGTAAAACAGTAGAAATATTAACCGCACCCATAGAATTATCAGGAGAAGATGTTTTACCAGGATTTGTTTTAAATATGTCCGTAGTTTGGTAAATGAAAAATAACGGGAATATACAACATGATCACCAATTTAGAAATAGACGAAAAATTAATCAAAGAAGCACTAGAACTGAGTGGTTATAGTGATCAAAATGCTCTCATTGCAGAAGCTTTAAAACAGTATATAAAAAATCGAAAACACCAAGAAATTATAGAACTATTTGGTACAATTGAATATGAAGATGATTATAACTACAAACAACAAAGATATAGAAAATAAAGTTATAGTTGATACATCTATTTGGTCTTTAGCATTGAGGCATGATAAAAAGTTAGACAATTCAATCTATGTAGACCTTTTACAAGACTTAATAACTAATAATCAAATTGTTTTATTGGGTGCTGTAAGACAAGAAATACTTACTGATATTCGTCATAAAAATCAATATAATCATTTGAAAAATTCCCTGCGTGTATTTCCTAATTTTCAATTAGATATTGAAGACTATGAAATGGCGGCTGAATTTTATAATATCTGTCGCAATAAAGGTATTCAAGGAGCAAATACTGATTTTCTTATTTGTGCAGTAGCAGTGCGGAGGAGTTATAGCATTCTGACAACAGATAAAGATTTTAATAACTTTAGTCTGTATATTCCCATCACATTGGTAGAAATTACATCTTAGTAGCAAACCATTTTTATTGACAAAACCCAATAATTTTCACCTACCATATAAAATTATAAAATTAAAACACAAATCCAAACACAACCACACCAAATGCGTATCTCTTTCAATTGGTTACGGGAACTCGTAGAAATTAAACAAACTCCAGAAGAACTAGCCCACACCTTGACAATGGCAGGGTTTGAAGTCGAAGATATAGAAGATCGCCGCACTTGGGCCGATGGCGTTGTGATTGCTAAAGTTCTACAACGTGAACAACACCCCAACGCAGATAAACTCAGCGTCTGTACAGTAGATGTGGGTGGAGAGGAAACTTTAAATATTGTTTGTGGTGCATCCAATGTCCGCGCAGATATTTATGTACCAGTAGCAACCAAAGGTACTTACTTACCCAATATTGACTTAAAAATTAAACCCACCAAACTCAGAGGTGTACCATCCAATGGGATGATCTGTTCTTTAAAAGAACTGGGTTTACCAACTGATATTGATGGTATTCATATTTTCACCCAAGAAAATCTCACCGTGGGTAGTGATGTCCGTCCATTCTTGGGTTTAGAAGATGTCATTTTAGATGTCACCGCTACCGCTAACCGTGCGGATGCTTTATCTATGGTAGGTATTGCGCGGGAAGTTGCAGCTTTAACCGGCGGAAAGTTATCAATTCCCCAAACTGAAGCAGTCAAAATTGACAATGGTACAGGTAATTTACCCAAAAAAATTGACCTAAAAATTTCTGAAAATAAAGCTTGTCCTGCTTATATTGGAACTGTTGTTGAACAGATTAAAATTGCCCTTTCTCCTGAATGGTTGCAACAAAAATTAAATGCTGCGGGAATACGTCCTATTAATAATGTCGTAGATATCACCAACTATGTATTATTAGAATGGGGACAACCTTTACACGCATTTGATCAAGAAAAGTTAAAATCTGTCGCTGGTGGTGATAAATTAATTGTTGGTGTCCGCTTTGCAGAAACCGGAGAAACCCTCAAAACTTTAGATGGACAAACCCGGAATTTATCTACTCAGAATTTATTAATTACTGCTAACAATAAACCTGTAGCTTTAGCAGGAGTCATGGGTGGTGAAGAAACAGAAGTTGATCAAACTACAACTAGCTTAGTTTTAGAAGCTGCTTTATTTGATTCTGTGGCTATTCGTCGTTCTTCCCGTGGTGTGGGTTTAAGAAGTGAAGCTTCAGGTAGATATGAAAGAGGCGTGAATAAGGCAGAATTAGAAATAGCTTGTCACCGGGCTTTATCCCTTTTTCAAGAATTAGCAAATGGGGTAATTGTTCAACAGGAAATTGCTGATACTCGTCCTGATCCTGCAACTTGGACACACTCTATCGTTTTGCGATTAGATAAAATCAATGAACTGTTGGGTCCTGTTGATTTGGGAATAGAAACAGGAGAACTGCAAGCAGCAGATGTAGAAAGAATTCTCACAGCTTTAGGATGTGAATTAACTGATCAGAATGATCGCACTTGGACAGTTAAAGTGCCACCTTATCGTTATCGTGATTTAGAACGGGAAATAGATTTAATTGAAGAAATAGCCCGTCTTTATGGTTATGATAACTTCGTTGATACTTTACCCGAAAAAACCGAAGCTGGGTATTTATCTTTAGATCAAGAACTGCTAAGAAAAATCCGGGCATATTTGCGGGCTGAAGGTTTAACAGAATTAATTCAATATTCTTTGGTGAAACCGGGTGAAGATAGACAAATTGTTTTAAATAATCCCTTGTTTGCGGAATATTCAGCCTTGAGAACAGATTTAATTGCCGGATTAATTGATGCTTTTCAATATAATTTAGAACAGGGAAATGGGGCATTAAATGGGTTTGAAATCGGACGGATTTTTTGGCAAGAAGAAGAGGGTTTAGACGAGGCGGAAATGTTAGCTGGTATCATGGGTGGTGATACTACTTTGGGTAAGTGGTCACGGGGTGGACGGGAACAACCGATGACATGGTTTGAAGCTAAAGGTATTTTAGAAAATGTCCTGGGTAGGTTTGGTTTACAGGTAGAATTTCAACCAGAAAATCGAGACTCGCGTTTACATCCAGGCCGGACTGCTTCTTTGTGGTTAGGTGGTAATAGACTGGGAACTTTTGGACAAGTTCACCCCCAAATTAGGAAGGAAAAAGATTTACCAGATGCGGTTTATGTATTCCAAATCAGTTTGGATACTTTGTTAAATGCTTTGGATAATGATGATTTACTCATTCCCAAATTCAAAGCTTATTCTACCTATCCTGCTAGTGATCGAGATATTGCTTTTTTTGCACCTGTGAATTTGACAGTTTCAGAACTCGAAAAGGTGATTACTAAAACTGGTAAAGGGTTATTAGAATCTGTGGAAGTGTTTGATGAATATCGGGGTGAAAATGTCCCTGCTGGTCAAAGAAGTTTAGCTTTTCGGTTAGTTTATCGTGCTAGCGATCGCACTCTCACTGAAAATGAAGTTGAACCTGTACATAATAAAGTGCGGGAAGCTTTAGTAGAAAAATTTGGTGTGAGTTTGAGAAGTTAATTCTTAGGTAATTGCTAATATTTGGGTAGGGGTTTAGCATTGCTAAATCCTTACTGATTGAATTCTCAAAACTGCTGCATATTCTTTCTAGTTTAGATTGTTTGTAAAATTTGTGAAAGTGTTAATTTAAGTTCTGGAAATAATGGAGATATAATTAAATCATCACCCCGAAATTGATTAACAATATATTCATCATCAACTAAAGAATAAATAGAAATTGTTGGTTGTTTAGGATTACCAATAAATCTTTTACTACCGAAAGCCGCATAATCAACTATCCAATATTCAGGAATACCCATTGATTCATAATCATTGGTTTTGTTACCATAATCTGTTTGCCAATTACTGCTAACAATTTCTATTACTAAAGAAACTGAAGCAGCTTGGGTAATAGTTGATTCCTTTTTCCATAAAGGTTCATTAACTAAATTGTTTCTATTTAATAGTAAAATATCAGGTGAATAGGCTGATAAACTATTAGGTGTTTTAATCAAAGCTGTTTTGGGGATAAAATAAGGAAGTTTGAGTTTTTTATATTCAGTAACTATTTCTTCTACTAAATATCCGATAATTTCCTCATGATCACCTACTGGTGGGTTCATTTCAATAATTACTCCATCATATAATTCATAGCGTAACCCTGTGTCTGGGTAGGATTGGATAAATTCTGCAAAGGTTACTGGTTTAGTTAAACTTTGAACCATGATTTACCTCTTGAATAATAATGATGTTTTGATTTTAATTATACTGTAAACTTTATAAATTGAAAATCATCAACCTATTAACACAGGAGTAACAAGAATATGCCAAAATATATAATGTGGGGTAGCTATTGCAAAGACGTTTTAAGCAAACGTGAACCCTATCGTCAAGCCCATTTAGAAGGATTAGCAAAACAAAAAGAAAGTGGGGTTTTAATTACCCTTGGACCTACCAAAGATGTTACCCAAGTTTTTGGTATTTATGAAGCAGAAGATGAAACAACAGTTAGTCAATTAGTGGAAGCTGATCCTTACTGGCAAAACGGTATTTGGACAGAGTATGCTATTAAAGAGTGGATTCAAGCTTTCTAGTCCATTCTTCGTAATTCATAATTTGTAACTAATTACGTCCGCGCAGCGCGCCGTAGGCTTGATTACGAATTACGAATTACGTTAGTGTAGCGTGCCGTAGACTTGATTACGAATTACCCTTTTAGCGCCCTTTTAAAATTACGGCGATAGGATGGATTAGCAACAAACAAAACTGGCCACAACAAACTAAAACCAATACGATTAGGCAAAGTTTGGGTAAAATGAGTTTTGTTATAACCACTCCAAAACTTCCAAGCACCAACTACATAACCTACTAACGAACCAAAAATAATTACTTCCATTGTTATTAAATCCCTTAGTGAAATCAGAGAAGTTTAATTAAAATTACAGACATTTATTTTAAACAAACTTCAGCACAAAAATACACATCAAACAAATCAAATTCTTAGCTTATGGGGTTGTAGTCACTTGATTTTAGTTGAGATGGGTATTCTAGGTTACGGATAGTCATTGGTAGATCACTTTGTCATGAAAAGATAAAATCGCCTGAATTTTTTGTTGTTCTTTGGTTGTAACATATTAAATCCCACGAATCACTAAAAATAAGTTTATTGTAGTTATTAATTGCTTTTTAACAAAAATTACGCCTATATTGCAAGTTCCATGCAACGATCAATATGATCAAAGTAAAGACCTATAATCATACCCACAAAATACTTACATAGATAAGTAAATTTACACAATTGCTTATAGATGTCTTTTGTGGAAGTTTCTCAAAGATCAAAATTTGTATGAAACTAAAAGAAGAACAATCAAATTTTATAACCAATCTAAATGTAGCTATAGCTGCAAATAGGAGGATTTATGCGTGCAGTATTAATGGCAGGTGGTTCAGGGACAAGATTACGTCCTTTAACTTGCGATCTACCAAAACCAATGGTACCGATATTAAACAGACCCATTGCCGAACATATTATCAATCTTCTCAAAGAACATGACATCACAGAAGTCATTGCTACATTACACTATTTACCTGATGTCCTGCGGGATTATTTCCAGGATGGTAGCGATTTTGGCGTACAGATGACTTATGCGATTGAAGAAGATCAACCTTTAGGAACAGCAGGTTGCGTAAAAAATATTGCTGAACTTTTAGATGAAACCTTTTTAGTAATTAGCGGCGATAGTATCACAGATTTTGACCTTACAGCGGCGATCGCATTTCATAAACAAAAAAAATCAAAAGCCACATTAATATTAACTCGTGTTCCCAACCCGATAGAATTTGGAGTAGTGATCACAGACAAAGAAGGACACATCAAAAGATTTTTAGAAAAACCTTCCACCAGCGAAATTTTTTCTGATACCGTTAATACAGGAACATATATTTTAGAACCAGAAGTTTTAGAATATTTACCAGAAAACACCGAGTCGGATTTTTCCAAAGATTTATTTCCTTTACTATTGGCCAGAAATGAACCGATCTATGGTTATGTTGCCCAAGGTTACTGGTGTGATGTAGGTCATTTAGACGCTTACCGAGAAGCACAATATGATGCTTTAGAAAGAAAAGTCAAACTAGAGTGTGCATATAAAGAAACTTCCCCTGGAATATGGATCGGGCAAAATACGTATATTGATCCAACCGCGAGAATTGAAAGTCCGGCCATAATTGGTGATAATTGCCGGATTGGGGCAAGGGTACAAATAGAAGACGGTACAATTATTGGTGATAATGTCACCATCGGGGCAGATGCGAATTTAAAACGGCCGATAGTTTGGAATGGGGCAATTATCGGCGATGAAGCCCAATTATCTGCTTGTGTGATTTCCCGTGGAACTCGTGTTGATCGTCGCGCCCATGTATTAGAAGCTGCTGTAGTGGGTTCGTTATCTACCGTGGGAGAAGAAGCGCAAATTAGCCCCAGTGTGAGAGTTTGGCCTAGTAAAAAAATAGAATCAGGTGCTGTTTTAAACATTAATCTGATTTGGGGCAATACTGCCCAAAGAAACTTATTTGGTCAACGGGGAGTACAAGGGTTAGCGAATATTGACATTAGCCCAGAATTTGCGGTGAAGTTAGGTGCTGCTTACGGTTCAACCTTAAAACCCGGTTCCCAGGTGAGTGTTTCCCGTGATCAACGCAATGTGTCACGGATGGTAACTAGATCCTTAATTGCTGGGTTAATGTCTGTGGGTGTAGATATTCAAAATCTTGACTCTACAGCTATTCCCATTACCAGAACCGTAATTCCTACCTTGGGTGTAGCGGGGGGTATTCATGTCCGGGTACATCCAGACAGGGCTGATTATATCCTGATTGAATTTATGGATGGGAAAGGAATTAATATTTCTAAAGCCCAGGAAAAGAAAATTGAGGGTGCTTATTTTAAGGAAGATATGCGGCGGGCCCAAAGTCATGAAATTGGGGATGTAGCATATCCTAGCCAGGTAATTGAGCGTTATTGTACGGCTTTTGAAAAACTGTTGAATGTGGAAACCTTGCGTAATAGTCGGGCTAAGGTTGTAATTGACTATGTGTATGCAGTATCTGGGGCTGTGTTACCGCAGATGTTAGATAAGTTTGGGGCTGATGCGGTGGTGTTAAATGCCAGTGTTAATAAAACCACCATGAATACTACCACCAAGGAAGGGTTACTTACTCAGTTAGGTCATGTAGTCGAAGCAGTAAAAGCTAATTTTGGCGTGCAGGTATCAGCAAACGGAGAACAGTTGATTTTAGTGGATGAGTCTGGCTACCCAGTGCGGGGGGAAATGCTGACAGCGTTGATGGCAGAAATGTTGTTAACTGCTAATCCTAGAGGTTCGGTAGTTGTGCCTGTTCATGCTTCTAGTGCGGTGGAACAGGTCGCCCGTCGTCATGATGGTAGGGTAATTCGCACTAAGGCTAACCCGACAGCTTTAATGGAGGCTTCCCAGAAAAATCCCAATGTAGTTTTAGGTGGTAGCGGGGAAACAGGGTTTATTTTTCCCCATCTACATCCGGGTTTTGATTCTATGTTTTGCATTGCCAAGTTAATTGAAATGCTAACTATTCAAGAGCGATCGCTTGCTTCTGTGCGGGCAGAATTACCCCGTGTCATTCACAAAAGTTATACTGTCCGTTGTCCTTGGACTGCCAAGGGTGCGTTAATGCGTTATTTGGTGGAAACTCACCCAGCCCAAAACTTAGAACTGATTGATGGGGTAAAAATTTGTCAACCCTATGATGATAATTGGGTATTAGTTTTACCTGATGCTAGTGAACCTTTAGTACATTTGTTTGCCAACAGTAGCGATCGCGATTGGGTTGATGATAGTTTGAGGAGTTATCGTCAGCGCGTGCAAACTTTTGTAGAACGAGAACAGGAACACTTTGCCGAAGTTTAAGGTACAGCAGGTGACAGAGTTGAAAATTTTTTTATGTCTGAGTTCCATCACCTTTTGATGTCCTAACTTTCTTGTCTGCGGCTGTAAGTAGTCGTGCAAAATAAATTTCATATTTAGGGAAGGTGACAGGTGACAGGTGACAGGTGACAGACAAGAGATACAGAGATTTCTATTGTTTTCCCAAATGTGCAATTAATTTTGCCCAGGTACTTATAAACTCAGAATCAAGATTTTTAGGATTTGTCATGTTCTTTTTCCAATCTTATCAATCCTTGATTCTGAGAGCATCAATTTTTTGTATCTTTGTATGTTGAAATCCCTGCATAATTACAATTTCACTTTTTGATCGCAAAATATTGATATATTTGCGTAAAGATTGTCCATAATTAATAATTATTACATTCAATCTTTAGCCGTAGTCCTACGGAAGACAATGCTTGCCGAGAAATCTTTAAATATTATTAAGCTTAATAATAGACTGTTGTAAAATAATAATTAATTGTATAAAAAAATGAAAGATACACTTCCACTAGATAGGCAACCAGGTCTAGTACAAGAACAGCTATTAAGTCGGATTACTAACAGTATTCGCAAATCCCTGGAATTAGAAGATATTATCACCGTAACCACTACCGAAGTTCGTTCCTTACTAGGAACTGATCGAGTCATGATTTATCAGTTTCATGAAGATGGTAGTGGACAAGTTATTGCTGAGGCAATTTATGAAAATCGTTTACCTTCATTATTGGGTTTAAATTTCCCCGCAGATGATATTCCTCACCATGCAAGAGAGCTATTTGTAAAATCGCGGGTACGTTCTGTTGTTAATATTGATGCTGGACAAATTGGTCAAAGTCCGGCGTTTGACATAAAAACAGGGGAAACTATTTGTGAGGATCTACTTTATCGTCCTGTAGATCCATGTCATATCGAATATTTGACAGCTATGGGAGTAAAATCTTCTGTAGTTGCCCCAATTATTCATCAAGATCAACTTTGGGGTTTATTAGTTTCCCATCATTCCCAAAGTCGGGAAGTAGCAGAATACGAATTAAAAGCTATGCAGATGGTAGTAGAGCAACTATCTGTAGCGATCGCCCACAGTAATCTCCTCAACCAAACCCGCGCTCAAGCCAAAAGAGAAAGTATTATTAATAGTATTGCTACCCTCTTACATTCACTACCAACAATAGTTTTACAACCTGCATTAGAAGCCACAGTCGCAGCATTTAATGGTGTTGGGGGTAGATTATGTATTAGACACAATGCCTTCAACTTTCAATATAATAAATTTAAACCTTTGCCAGAATGTTTAATCCCTGGAAGTAACCGCCTGAGACTCTATATATGTGGAGAACAACCAGTTATTCCTGAAAACAATATATATCCCCTTTTAGAGCAATATAGCGTCTGGCAAGAACATTATAAATCTGGTAACTATGAAATTTGGGCAATTAATGATATTTACAAAGATGCTAATTTGCGAATTATTCAACTTGCCTTTAAACCAACAAAAATTCGCAGTATCTTAATGATTCCTCTCCACTATCGTCAAGAATTAGTGGGATATTTAAGTATCTTCCGTAATGAAATAGAAACAGAAACTTTATGGGCCGGTAAATTTGATTCAGATAATAGACAAATGTATCCGCGAATGTCCTTTGAATTGTGGTGTGAATCTAAACAAGGACAAGCTCAAATATGGACAAAAGAAGAAATTGAACTAGCAGGAGAAATTAGCAAACACTTTGCTTCAGCAATTCAGCAATATGAACTTTATCAACAAGTACAAAATTTTAATCATAACCTAGAGAAACAAATCCATAAACGGACTCTAGAAATGCAAAGAACAGCAGAACAACAAGAAGCTGTATTTAGAGTTATTAATAAAATTCGTAAATCTCTTGATATTGATTCTATTTTTAGAACCACCACACAAGAAGTTTGTCAACTAATCAAATCTGATCGAGTTTCTATTTATAAATTTAGTGCAGATTGGGGTGGAGAATTTGTTGGTAATTTTGAAGCTACTAGCCCCAACTGGTTTAATGAATCAAAAATAGGAATTAATACAATTTGGAATGACACTTATTTACAAGATACAGAAGGTGGCAGATATAGACATAATGAAACCTTCGCCGTAGATGACATTTATAACATGGGATTTACTCCCTGTCATATTGATAATTTAGAACAATTTCAAATTCACGCATTTATCTTAGCTCCCATATTTATTAGCAAAAGACTGTGGGGTTTACTCTGTGTCTACCAGCATACTGGACCGAGACAATGGAAACCCTCAGAAGTGAACTTTATCAGTCAAATTGCGGCTCAACTAGGAGTAGCAATTCAACAAGCAGAATTGTTAGTAAAAACCCAGCAACAAACGAAACAACTAACCGATACTCTCAACGAATTAAAAAATACACAAACTCAATTAATTCAAACGGAAAAAATGTCTTCTTTAGGGCAACTTGTGGCTGGTATTGCCCATGAAATAAATAATCCAGTTAACTTTATTTCTGGTAATCTTATCCATATTAATGAATATGCTGAAGACTTACTAGCTATGGTTGATATCTATCAGCAGAAATACCCAAACCCCTACGAAGAAATATTAGAGTTAGCAGAAGAACTGGATTTTGAATTTCTCCTAGAAGACTTACCAAAAATATTAAACTCCATGAAAATAGGAGTAGATAGAATTCGGCAAATTGTCCTATCTTTGCGGAACTTCTCTCGTCTAGATGAGGCGGAAATGAAAGAAGTAAATATTCATGAAGGCATTGATAGCACCTTATTAATTTTACAGCACCGTTTAAAAGCTAGACCTGAATTTCCGGCAATTCAAATCATTAAAGAATATGGTAATTTACCTCTAGTAGAATGTTATGCAGGACAACTCAATCAAGTATTTATGAATTTATTTAGTAATGCCATTGATGCTTTAGAAATTTATAGAAAAAATACAACATCAAATCCCAAGACACCACAAATTACAATTTCTACAAGATTGGGAAATATGAATGATCTCAAAAGCGCAGTCATTCATATTAGCGACAATGGTTTAGGAATGCCAGCAGCAATTAAATCCAAAATTTTTGATCCATTTTTTACTACCAAACCAATAGGAAAAGGTACAGGTTTAGGTTTATCAATTAGTTATCAAATAATTGTTCAAAAACATGGGGGAACTTTAAAATGTGATTCCCAACGAGATGTAGGTACAGAATTCTGGATTGAAATTCCTCTTAAACATATTTGCAGCAGTTAGGAGTTATAGGAGTCAGTATAAATAATTATAAATAATTTATTTATTTTATTTATTTTATTTATTTTATTTATTTTTCTCCCCATCACCCCATCACTTCAAAATTCTAATTTCTCAACTGTACAGGCATAGCTAAATAAGTCATTTTTAAACCACCCAAAGGTGTAAAAATTACCGGGGTTAAACTTTGATTTAAGTGCATTTGAATTTCTGTAGAAGGTAATTCCTTCAAACCTTCCATTAGATATTTAACATTAAAAGCAATGTCTATATCTTCCCCAGAAATTTGCGCCGGCATTGACTCTGTACCATTACCCACATCTTGCGCTTCACAGGATAAAGTAATTTCTTGATTAGCATTATTAATGCTGACTTTGACAATATTATTTTTCTGATCAGCTAACACCGCAATTCGTTCTAAAGTGCTGATAAATTGCTTCCTTTCTAATACCACCTGACGCTCAAATTGCCGGGGAATTAATTGTTGATAGGCGGGATATTGTCCTTCTAAAGTTCGGCTGGTTAAACGTTGATTTTGCCAAGCAAAAACTATCTGACCTTGGTCTAAATATAAAGATATCGCTTCTTCGGAGGAACTATGAGCCAGCATCCGTTGTAATTCTCTTAAAGCCCTGGCTGGGACTGTAACTTCTAGTTGTTCACTACCTTCTAAGGGGCGCTCGTTAGTAGTTTCTAGCACTGCTAAACGGTGTCCATCGGTAGCTGCAAATTCTAAGGTGTCTTGTTTAACTGTTAAATGTAACCCAGTCAGAACTTGTTTAGTTTCATCTGTACTGGTAGCAAATAATGAACCTTTTAATCCTTCAATTAATGCAGCGGTAGTGAGTTGAATTGCATCTGAACTCTCAACAATTGGTAATTCTGGGAATTCTTCTGCTCCCATCGCTCGGACTTGGTACTTACCACTTTTGGGTTTAAGTGTAACAATTATACCTTCTCCGGCATTGTCTTCTGATTGGTCATCTAGGGTAATTTCCCCTTCTGGGAGACGGGAAGTGATATCTAAAAGTAGTTTAGCGGGAAGAGCAATTTCCCCTCCTTCAATGACTTCAGCACTAAAACTGGTACGGATACCTAAGCTCAAATCAAAAGCTGTTAAACTGACTTGGTTGGTTTCCGCATCTGCTTGTAAGAGGACGTTAGCAAGAATAGGATGACTAGGCCGAGAAGGTACTGCACGACTGACAAGTGAAAGGTTGGTGCTGAGGTCACTTTGAGAACAAACTAATTTCATAAATATGGATTCTTATTGATGAGAAATCATAGTAACAAATTTTGGGATTGGATAACTGGGAATTAGTAACTGTGAAAAATTTCATGTAGTTTATTTACACAATCTTACAGTTTTCCACAGTTTTCCGCTACAGGAGTTCTATTTTCCAAACCTTGCTAATAAATCTATGCGAGATAAATTTAACAGCAAAGGAGTAAATTCTTCCCTAGACATAGTAATTACTTGATCAATAATTTGTGCTAATTGTGGATCAATTTCTCCAAAGCGTACTTGTAAAATACTTTCCACCATAGCGCGACGTTCTCTTAATTCTCCTTCTTCTCTTCCTTCTTGTCGTCCTTGTTGTCGTTGTTCTTCTTTAAGTTCTTCTAATAGTTGTTGATACATTTCTGATAATTTCATAATCAACTCCTGATCATCTTGATCAATATCTTTTTCTTTTTGTTGACGTGCAGATAACATAGCAATGAGGTCATTTACTAATTTTATAACATTTTCCAAGTGTGGATTATTCTTAGCTAGTGCTTCTAATTCTTCCACTGCTTGTCTTTGTACTTTTCCTCTACCTAATACTCTTAAAAACAGTGTCTCTGGTGTATTTGGTAATTGATGTATGACTACAATGCCAGTTTTTAAGACTTTTCCCAGTAAATAAACTCCTTGACCCCATATTTCTTCTCCCGTAGCATTACAACCTGTTAAGGTTTCTTCTGATGCTGTGGGTGTAAATATCCATAAATGGGGTAATTCGGTTTCATTAATTCGCTTATCATTGCGTTTAGTTTGTCTTTCTATTTCTGCATGAATATCAAATAGTTTACCCATACAACTGCGAATTTCACTTTTGCTCACTGGGTTACGGAATGGTTCAAATATTACCGATGGGGTATAAATTCCCATTCTACCTAAAATTCCTAATTGTTCTATCTTGTCTGGAGATGTAGGAGTAAAGAATACATCAATTTGTCTCACTTCTGAAGTGATATCTTTACTGATTTCTACTTGACCATAGGGTGTAAATAGTTCTGTTAGATATTGTTTTGAAAATTGGTCATGGATAAATCGTGTCATTTTTATACATTTTACAAATATTTTTACAAATTATAACCTGATCTCAAACTCTTGCTGATGAAAATATAAGTCCGATGGCTGTGGAAAATATGTGGAAAAACCTGGCTAGTTATCCACAGGGTAATTATACTCAATGTATTTTTTTACAAAATTATGAAGTTTTCCACAGATTTATCCCCAAAAGGATATATATTTTCCACAATCTTAGGGAAATTTAATACTTTGTTATGCTTTGCTTAACGAGGATGTTTGAAAAGTCCCTCGTGGTGTATCAAAAGCTCTCAGATCCCCCCTAACCTCCCTTGATAAGGGGGGAATTAATCAATCAAAGTCCCCCTTTTGAAGGGGGATTTAGGTGGATCTACTTTAACGTTGATTGTGAATGGGTAACTCTTATTTACGTTACTATTACCCCCAATTCGCAAGCATCGTACTACAAGAAAATCAGGAAAACCCGTTGTTAATGAATTGGGACGCAGTGCTAGGTCAGGTCAAACCAGACACCGCATGACTTCGTGGAAAATAGGTTGTTTAAAATTCTTAATAATTTTATGTAATGCTTACAGGTTAAAGTTTACAAGTCTCGATGCGAGAGAAGAGACTAGCGACTACTGCGAGTTTTCTGCGTGTTTCTGGGGTTGGTGGAAATAGTTGGCCCGTCGTTGGATATGGCGTTAGTTTCCAGATGTTTACTTGGTATGGGAGATGTCCCTGGGGAGGTTCTTGGTTTTGGTTGGTGCTTCTCGAATTTCTTGGTGTCAAGGTAAAAGTAAGTTGTTCATAGTCCAGCGATTCTCCCTCCTTTCTCCATCCTACGCGATCGCAGAACTGTATCCATATATTCTGATCATAAGCTATTGTGCCACCTAATTCTTGATAAATCTTCTTTTGCACAGAAAAGCCAAAATGTCCTTCACTGTATTTTACCCAAAGTTGGTCAATAATGTAGAGGTCTTGACAGGGGAAATTCTCAATATCTTCAATCTCTAAATAGCCTTCTTTTTCTCGGTTAGCTACTTTGAGCATAACATTTAGTGTTTCCTGATCAGCTTCTTTCCAATTGTTCTCTTCTAGAAACTCCCGCAGTTGGAAATATTGAGGGGGTAAATCTTCTTGTTGAGGTAAAACTTGGAGGAGTTTTTTAATTCCTTGATTTTTCAGACTATATTTATCATCAGGTTGATCATTATTCTTGTTAGGTAAATAGCAAAGTAAATCTGCCAATTTAGGATATGTATTTATCCAGTAAGCTACTTGACTGTATTTTTCATCAGAGCTATTATCTTTATCAACAGCACATTTTTCTAATGTAGAAAGTAGGGAAGGCTCTTTTTCCAATTCATATAAAAGACGGGGATATTTCAGGGTAATTGCTACAAACTTACCTAATTGCTGTTGAGTTATTACCTCTCTTTCTTTCCAGGTAGTTCCAACTGCATAATAATAAATATATCTTTTTAATCCTAATCCATTCAGATATTGTTTTAAACGACGTGGATTATTATCAAAGAAAGGTGCAACCATTTTCACCAGTTCTTCTTGTTCATTATATTCTAAATCTTTTTTAATGATTGGAAAAATTGCTAGTTCTCGACGCGGAGGAATTGTTTCTGGTTCAACTTTTATGGTTGTATTATTGGATGATGATTTTCTCTTGTTAAAAGTTTTAATAATTGATTCATAAGGAATACCAAAAAATCGTTTTCTCCTTGAAACTTTATCTTGATTATCTCTGAGATATATTCCTGTAAAAAAACCTTGGAGACTATTTTCTGAAGGTTTAGGAATTGTAAAAGATAATTGTACAAACTTCTCTAAATAACTAAAACCATAATCCAACTTTTTCGTTAAACCATTATTTGTATTATTTGTTGTTTGATCTTGATTATTTCCATTCAAAGAAGCTAGATAAGGAAGTACATTTTTCTGCTTGTAGGTGATTGCTGCTGCTACCTTTTCCCGATCCATACCCAAGATAAAAATAATCTGTGGATCATTGGAAATCATCATATTTAAAGCTTGTAGTAAATCAGCGGCTTTGTCAAGTTCACAACGGTCTAAATCATCAATAAAAACATAAACTTTTTCATCTTTGCCGATATAAGCTTCCACAATTTTTCTAAAGTCTTCATGGAACTTTTCCACAAAAGCAACTTGACTTTTATAGTCTGGTGATTCCAGATATTGAGTCAAATCCATTTTTGGATCACCAATGATTTCTTTTAATTTTCCCAGCAGTTTACCAATTCCAGCAGATGAACCACCAATCCCACCAATTAATAATAATATAGTTAAGACATTATCTGAATTTTCATCATTGCGTTGTTCCTGTTCTTTTGATTCTGGTTTCGGCTTTGGTTGCTGTGCTTTTTTTTCTTTTTTCTCTTCTTCTTTCTCCTCTTCCTTGGTTTCTAGCAGTTCTACTATCTGTTCCGAAAACTGAGAAATACCAGAAACACCTACTTTAAAAACTCCAACATAGATAAAAGTGACAATAATACTAGAAACCAAACTAATGTAAATTATTGAGTTGAGAGACTTGAGCGGTTTTTCTTTAAAGTCTAAACGGTTAATAAACAAAAATAAGGAACTTAATAAATTAGGTATCCAATCGGATAAATCACGATTACTAGATATTTGTTCTAAAAAAGAGATAGCAAAAGTAGCCCAAAGTGATTCAGCTTTTTCATGTCTCCAAGCATTAAACCAAACTGTTTGGGTTTTTTGACTGAACTTTATTTCTAAAAGTTGACATATATCTGATAAATCGCTGGTTATATGTTCTTTTTTGATCTTATCCCAGAGTTTCTGTAACTTTCGTTTTTTAATTTCTTCAGACTCGGAAATTATCTCAGTTTCCAGTTGCTTCATAAAGGAAGATTTACCACTACCCCATTCACCTTCAATGGAAATACTTAATGGTGGTTTTGTATCAGAATTAGTTAAAAACTTAGTCATAGCAATGACATAAGGTGTTAAACCAAGATAATCTTGAGATGCTGGTTGATCACTAATGGTAATATTATTATTTTCGTTATTTTGCTGTGATGCTTCCTTAGACATTTCCTCACCTGCTGTTTTTAAAAACGACTATTCATGTGAATGCGATCGCTCAATTGTTGTAAAGTTTGAACTAAAGTCGGATCTTTTTCTTGTAACTGAGTAATTTTATCACAACTATACATCACCGTTGTATGATCTTTCCCCCCAAATTCCTCACCAATTCTCGGCAGACTCAACCCCGTATTTTGCCGCATTAAATACATCCCAATTTGTCTAGCCCAACTAATTTCCCGACGACGAGAATTACTTTTTAAATCTGCAATTGGTAACTTAAAAAAGTCAGATATAACATTTAAAATCACTTCCGGCGTAACGTCTACTTTTTGGTGAGAATTACCTAAAATTGGACTGATATTTTCCACCGTCATTGGTAAACCCCAAATAGAAATATAAGCTAAAGCCCGAATTAATGCCCCTTCCAATTCCCGAATATTAGAAGTATAAGTAGCCGCAATATATTCAATTACATTTCTGGGTAAACGGATGTTTTCATATTCAGCTTTTGTTTGTAAAATCGCCATCCGCGTTTCTAAATCCGGTGCTTGAATATCGGCAATTAAACCCATAGAAAACCGCGAACAAAGCCGTTCTTGCAAACTAGGAATTTGATTAGGTGGACGGTCAGAGGCAATCACAACTTGCTTTCCTGCCTCATGTAAAGTATTAAAAGTATGAAAAAATTCTTCTTGAGTGTATTCTTTCCCTTCCAAAAATTGAATATCATCCACTAATAAAATATCAGCAGCCCGGTAATGCTCCCGAAAACCCTGCATACTATCATTACGAATAGCAGTAATTAAATCATTAGTAAACTGTTCAGTCGAAACATAAAATATTTTAGAATCGGGATAAATTTCCCAGCGATAATTACCAATAGCTTGCATTAAATGGGTTTTTCCTAAACCCACACCACCACATAAAAATAAAGGATTAAATTCCCTCCCTGGATATTCAGCCACAGCTAAAGCAGCAGCATGAGCCATTCTATTATTAGCACCAACCACAAACCTAGAAAAAACATACTTAGAATTTAAGTCTGTACTTTTTTGTTGATTTGTAGTTACATTGGAGTTAATAGCATTAACTGCTGGTAATTCCCACACAATCTCTTGTTTATCTAGTGCAGAAACTTCATTATCTTGAACAACAGTAAGATAAATTTCTACAGGATAGCCTAAAATATCTTCTACCACACTGGCAATTGTATTAATGTAATACTTCTGAAGCCAATTGCGAGCAAATAAGTTAGGAGTAGATATAACTAAGCAATTATTTTCTAATTCCTCGGCATTAGCAGTTTTAATCCAAGTTTCAAAGGTGGGACGAGATAGCTTGAGTTGTAACCTCTCTAACACCCGATACCACAGATTGTCTATGGGAGTTTCCATCATCTACTACCTTTGCTGCTAATCGTCACAATATGGATATGAATGAACAGTCATAATTTAATCTGAAACTGTAATCATTCTGGTACAAACCAAGTAGCCAATATCCTAACATCTAGTGACGAACACGGAGAAAAAATCAATGAATAAAAAATATCATGATCCAGAAGGCCACAATTTTGATTCCAGTGCTAATTTAAATCCGAAAAGGGCTAAAATCAGATTTGGGTTATTAATAACTGGGTTAGCAACATTAGTTGTGAGTGGTTGTTCTAACTTCAATAGCAGGACTTTAGAAGCAGAAAGGAGTAATTCTCAGATACAAAGAAATACTTCATCCACTTCAGTAGCTCCCCCACCTATTATCGCATCTACTGGTGATCCTAACTTTGTAGTGGCAGTAGTACAAAAGGTAGGTGGTGCGGTTGTCCGGATTGATGCAGCGAGAACTGTTACATCCCAAGTACCTAATGAATTTTCTGATCCATTTTTCCAGCGCTTTTTTGGGAATAGAATTCCCCAACCCACAGAAAGAGTGGAAAGGGGTAGCGGTTCCGGATTTATTATTAATTCCTCTGGGCAAATTTTAACTAATTCTCATGTTGTAGATGGTGCAGATAAGGTGACTGTAACCTTAAAAGATGGGAGAAGATTTGATGGTGAAGTATTAGGAGAAGATCCGGTTACGGATGTGGCCGTGATTCAAATTAAGGCTAATAATTTACCCACTTTAGCTGTAGGTGATTCTAATACTTTACAACCAGGAGAACCTGTAATTGCGATTGGTAATCCTTTAGGTTTAAATAATACTGTGACTTCGGGAATTATTAGTGCTACAGATCGCTCTAGTAGTGATATTGGTGCTAGTGATAAACGGGTAGATTATTTACAAACTGATGCAGCAATTAATCCTGGTAATTCTGGTGGGCCTTTGCTTAACTCTCGTGGTGAAGTAATTGGTATGAATACCGCAATTATCCAAGGAGCGCAAGGTTTGGGTTTTGCAATTCCTATGAATACAGTACAGAAAATTGCCCAGGAATTAATTAGTAAAGGTAGGGTAGATCATCCTTATTTGGGTGTACAAATGATAACGCTTACGCCGGAAATTAAAGAAAGAATAATTAATAGAACTGGTGGTAGAGTTAACATAGTTTCTAATCAAGGTGTTTTATTAGTAAGAATTATTCCCCAATCACCAGCAGCACGTGGTGGACTCAGAGGAGGTGATGTGGTGACAAGTATCAATAATCAAACGATTACCAATGTGGAAGAAATACAAAAAATTGTTGAAAATAGTCAAATTGGTACTCCTTTAGTCATGGAAGTAGAACGAAATGGACAACCTTTGAAATTAACAGTGAGTCCTGCACCTTTACCAGTGCGATCGCAAAATTAATTAATTGCAGTTTCTAATTCTCCTAGTCGGTTTTAACCGACTTCTGCTATTAGACAGGGAATTAATTCCCTGGCTGAAAAAGCCTGAAAAAGCCAATTTTTAAGAAATGATAAGTAACTATTGTTTTTTCCAGGTCAGATAGGATACACTTTCAAAAGTGGTAAAAGTCTTTCGACACCACAAGCCCGAACCTTGAAAACCGCATAACTTCGTTGACTGGTGTCGAATGCTTACAGGGTAAGCGTTTCCAGGTTTCCAAAGCCTTGCTTATTGAGAATTTCTTCGCACTTATTGAGAATAAAAAATGTGGTGTCGAAATGGGGGTCTCAAACCCTTGCTCTGTAAGGCTTCCAAAAGTGAACTCTTTACAAACCTATTTCCCCGAAAGGGGATGGAAACTTTAACAACATAATTTAGCCTTGCTCTAATTACTTTACAAACCTATTTCCCCGAAAGGGGATGGAAACTGATAAAAAGCCTCCGTGGGCTTAATTAATTTTTACCTTTACAAACCTATTTCCCCGAAAGGGGATGGAAACATTTAATGTAAATGATTTCATAAAAATCCTTTGCCCATCTTTACAAACCTATTTCCCCGAAAGGGGATGGAAACACAAAACAAATCTAATGTTGCATATTTTGTTTTGTTCCTTTACAAACCTATTTCCCCGAAAGGGGATGGAAACGTTATTTGTATGCCCTTGTCGAACTTGGAGAGATCTCCTTTACAAACCTATTTCCCCGAAAGGGGATGGAAACTTGAGGTTTTCGTTTTTTTGATCTTGCTTTTGGCTTTACAAACCTATTTCCCCGAAAGGGGATGGAAACATTTATCTTTGGGGTAGGGTTTGACCCTCCCCGACTACTTTACAAACCTATTTCCCCGAAAGGGGATGGAAACCGTAACTAGACCTGACTTCCCAGCTTTCTCCCTTCTTTACAAACCTATTTCCCCGAAAGGGGATGGAAACCTGTTGAACTTCTTTTCTACCATCTAAAACTGCATTCTTTACAAACCTATTTCCCCGAAAGGGGATGGAAACATCTAGTATTTACACCAGATGTATCTTCCTTTTTTTGCTTGTCTTTACAAACCTATTTCCCCGAAAGGGGATGGAAACGTAGCATGGGGATCCCCATGCGTGGTGAGAATAAGTATCAGCTTTACAAACCTATTTCCCCGAAAGGGGATGGAAACTTTGTGCAGAGCGTTGGTGTGGGACATACAGAAACAGCTTTACAAACCTATTTCTCCGAAAGGGGATGGAAACAAACTGTTGCTTTATTAGCATTAGGTGAATAAGGCTGACTTTACAAACCTATTTCCCCGAAAGGGGATGGAAACGTTTCTGTTGTCAACGTTGCTACTATTGCTGTTTTCTTTACAAACCTATTTCCCCGAAAGGGGATGGAAACACTACTAATCCTTCCTCTCTCACTTAATGATTGTAGTTTCATATTTCGTTAATATAGGAATCATAACGCCATGAAATCTCCTCCGAGTCCTATATTTGAATATGAATCAAAACTTACCAGTTATTCAATTAGGTAATCCTAAATTACGCCAAAAATCCCTGTGGGTGGAAAATATTGAGGATAAAAATATCCAATCACTAATTGATAATTTAATTGCTACTGTAAATCAAGCTAATGGTGTGGGAATTGCTGCACCCCAAGTAGGAGAATCTTATCGCTTATTTATTGTTGCTTCTCGTCCTAATTCTAGATATCCAAATGCACCGGAAATGCAGCCTACTGCAATGATTAATCCCAAAATTATCAGCCATTCTCCTGAAATTGTCAAAGGTTGGGAAGGTTGTTTAAGTGTGCCAGGAATTAGGGGTTTAGTTCCTAGATTTCAAAAAATTGAAGTTGAATATTCTGATAGAAATGGCGATTTTAAAAAACAAGAATTAACTGATTTTATCGCTCGGATTTTTCAGCATGAATATGATCATTTACAAGGAATGGTATTTTTAGATCGGGTAGAATCTGTTAATGATTTAATGACAGAAGCTGAATATCAACAGCGGATAGTTAATAAAACTTAAATGAGACTAACTACGATTTGACTGACACCAATCATTTAATTGATCTTGAAATTTTTCTAGATTTTGAGGACGATAATCTTGATCATCACACCATCGCTTCTTGACACTGTGATGCAAGTTGGAAAAATCATCTATGATACGGAAGTTTTGGTCTAGAATAAAGAAAAAACTTCTAGGAGTATTATCAAAATAGATGCTATGATCTGGTATTATTTTGCTGATATAATCCTGATCCAGAGATAGAGAATTTGTTAATGATTCAACTCGTCGAATCATCCAAAGCAAAGCACAATTAGCTAAACCTTGAGTCTCTTGAGTTCCTCCACCAACGCAACCATGATTACCAGGAAACCACACTTGTTCTATGTTTACATTGCTACCATTATTAGGTAGTTCCATTCGGGTGACATCAAATGCTAGACGCTTTTCATCAATTGCTACTGCATGAAAGGCGTTTTCTATGTCACGATTAATTCTCCGGTCGTGAAACCCATATTTCTTATTTAATAATTTATCCAAACCTACATCCTCAATTAGATTTGGAAAACCTAATGAACCAACAGTATCCCAGCACCCTAAAACTTTAATAGGTACTGTCTCTCTATTTTTATAGTCTACAGTCCCATAGTTATTACGAAACTCTATGCATTGTTCATCTTGAGGTTTCTTCTCTGGATCTCGGTAAAGATTATAAGCATCTGTGATTTTATTGATAAATTCCTTTTTTAATAATCCTGAACAGTAGATCAATCCTGCTAAAGAACGCACTGTATATGCACCACGACTAAAACCAAATAGATATATTTGGTCTCCTTTTTGATAATTTAGACACAAAAACTGGTAAGCCTCTAGTATCCTATTATCAATTCCCCAACCAAAAGAACCTCCCAGATACTTGCTAGATAATTGGACAATATCTATATTTAATGATGTGTTTGTTGGTTCACTAATTAAATAGTCAGTACCAATTCCATCGCTATAGTATACAATCTGGGAAATGTTGTCATCATCAAATGGCCTAATAGATTGAGCCATTTTCATGACATTTGTTGGACAATTTACAGTCGCTTTTTGCCATGTTCCATCACAGACTAAAACAAGACGTTTCATATTTATTGAAGTAATAGGATTACGTAGTAATATAACATTTTTGTATGTATTTTCATGGACAAACTTGAACCAACAAGTTGAACGTGCTACGGAAGTAATGTTAACTTATGTTTTCTGTTTCCGTTACTACCCCTTTGGACTTACTATCTTATCTGTGAGACAGTTAATGATTAAAGGTCTGCAATTAGAACTAATTCCCTCGTATGTTTTAGCTTGGGATGCTTTTGATAGTTTTATAAAACTAAGAAATTTAACGAAACTTAAAAGCAGTCACCAGCAAAAATGCTGAAATTTGGTGCAGTAAAAGCTTATCCTGAATTTAAGCTCCTTTGCCGACGGGAATCATGAAAAAGCTAATTAATCGCCCAGAAGACTTTGTTAAGGAAAGTCTAGCAGGAATGGCTGCGGCTCATGCTGGTTTAATTAAGGTAAATTTTGAGCCGACTTTTGTCTATCGTGCGGATGCACCTGTACAGGGTAAAGTAGCAATTATTTCTGGTGGTGGCAGTGGTCATGAACCAATGCACGCGGGTTTTGTAGGAATGGGAATGCTTGATGCTGCTTGTCCAGGGGAGGTTTTTACTTCACCTACTCCTGATCAAATGTTAGCGGCAGCACAGCAGGTCAATGGAGGTGCTGGTATTCTTTATATCGTTAAAAATTATAGTGGCGATGTGATGAATTTTGAAATGGCCACGGAATTAGCTAGAAGTGAAGATATCCGCACCTTAAATATAATTATTGACGATGATGTGGCTGTCAAAGATAGTTTATTTACCCAAGGTAGAAGAGGGGTAGGGACAACGGTACTGGCAGAAAAAATCTGTGGCGCGGCAGCAGCCCAAGGTTATGATTTACAACAAATTGCGGATTTGTGCAAAAAGGTAAATCTGCATGGTCGTAGTGTGGGAGTGGCTTTAAGTTCTTGTACTGTTCCTGCTAAGGGTACACCGACCTTTGCTTTAGGGGATAATGAAATCGAATTGGGGATAGGAATTCATGGAGAACCGGGAAGGGAAAGGGTTTCTATGAGATCGGGGGATGAAATTACGGAAATTTTGTGGAGAACCCTAATTGATGATAGTGGCTATAATCGCACAGTTAGGGAGTGGGACGAAAATCAAACAGGATGGGTAGATATACAACTGTTAAATAAACCCTGGGAAAAAGGCGATCGCTTCTTAGCTTTTGTTAACAGTATGGGTGGGACTCCCGTTTCTGAACTTTACCTTGTCTACCGCAAACTAGCACAACTCTGTGAACAGGAAGGGTTACAAATCGTCAGAAATCTGATTGGGCCCTACATGACATCCTTAGAAATGCAAGGTTGTTCTATTACTCTGCTCAAGTTAGATGAGGAAATGTTACGGTTATGGGATGCACCAGTAAAAACCGCTAGTTTACGCTGGGGAGTTTAATATGGTTACTCAGGTGCAGATTATTGAATGGTTACAAGTATTTGCTTCTGTTATTAGGCATCATAAGGAAGAGTTGACAGAATTAGATGCTGCCATTGGCGATGCTGATCATGGCATCAATATGGATAGGGGTTTGAAAAAGGTCAGCAATATTTTACCCAGTGTGGAAGGGAAGGATATTAGCAGTATTTTCAAAACTGTGAGTATGGCTTTGATATCGAGTGTGGGTGGTGCAAGTGGTCCTTTGTATGGGACATGGTTTTTGAGGGCTAGTTCTGCAACTGCGGGTAAGCAAGAATTAACAGCAACGGATTTATCAGAGGTACTGAAAGCTGGATTAAATGGGATGACTGAGCGTGGTAAAGCGCAGTTAGGAGATAAGACTATGGTTGATGTGCTATCTCCGGCTGTAGTGGCTTTTGAACAAGCTGCCAATGAAGGAAAGGATACAGTGGCAGCTTTGAGGATAGCTGTAACCGCTGCCGAACAAGGATTACAGGCAACTATACCTATGATAGCGAAAAAGGGTAGAGCGAGTTATTTAGGCGATCGCAGTATCGGACATCAAGATCCGGGGGGTACTTCTGCCTATTGGATGTTGCGGAGTTTGTTTGAGGTGTTAGAAGGTTCTGGGGTTTAGAAAAATTTTGTCCTTGACTTCTAAAATATATGTGCTAGAATAGTAACTGCTTTGGATAAGGACGGTTAGCTCAGTTGGTTAGAGTACATCGTTGACATCGATGGGGTCGTTGGTTCGAATCCAATACCGTCCATTTTTTATTTATTAAGTTTGGTTTGCTTAATTGTGATTTCAAGCATAATATTGCCGCAAAGCCTTACAGCACTTACGTCTGTAATGTCATTAAGTTTACTGGGATCTATCATTGATTTCAAAATTTTTCAGTTCTATTTTAGACAAAAATTGCTATAAACTCCTAAATTTTTCTTAGTGGTCATTTTGATTGTGGTTCAAGCAGTAAATTTGTATTTAACTTTTATACTGTAACTGCGCGATCAAGAGCTTATGCAAGGCGATAGGGTAAGTTTAAGATAAGTTGCATTCGTAGTAATTTTATATATGGGAATTAATTTTATTTTACTAATTTGGTTAGGCGATCTCTCATTTTGAGATCCGAAGGAGAATTAAAGCCTTAATGGAAAAAGAAAAATTTAGCGCTTTTAAGTAGTCGTGCAAAATAAATTTTATATTTTGGAGAGGGAACAGGGAACAGGGAACAGGGAACAGGGAACAGGGAACAGGTAAGGAATACAGAGATTTTTGTTTGTTCCAAAAATGTTAAATTAATTTTGCTCAGGTACTTATAGATTTGGACAAGCAGCCAGTAATGAAAAAAGTTTGCGGACTTTCAACTCTTCTAGCCTTTCTCCTTCCCACCATGCTTGATCATGAGAGAGTTCGTACTCCAAATTTCTCCTAAACTCCTCTTTATCAACATTGTCACCTGTCACAAATCCACCAAATGCCATAAAATCAGCCAGAAGTTGTTTTTGCCAATCCTGTTGTACAATTTTTTTTGTGGTGTTTCGCAGTCCATGAACAAAAGCATTTAAAGCTGCATTATCCATTGTCACAACCTGCATAACTCCCCAAGGGAGATGACCTTCTGGTGCATGGCTAGGGTCGAAAATAATTTGGCTAGAGGAAATCCAAGTTTCTTGTATGCACCAGCCAACGCGATTGCCAAATGCTTGTGGATCTTTTTCGCATTCATTGAATATTTGCTTGTGTACACTGAACCCAAAACGCTGATTGCTGTACCTCACCCACAGGCGATCAATAACTTGGAGAACTTGACAAGGGAAGTTTTGGATGTTTTCGTCGGTAAGCCAGCCTTCCTTTTCTCTCTTGGCTGCTTTCAGGAGAATAGATTTAGTCGTCTCATTGGCTTTTCTCCACCCTCCTGATGCTAGCAGATTTTTCAAGCGAATGTACTCTTCCTGCGGTAGTTCTTTAGGAAGCAGAGGTATAGAATCAGATTGATTTTTGATAAATTCAATTAAAGTTTGGATCACCTGTTCATCCCACTGTTGGTAAATGCGATCGCCTATATGAATTTCTTTACCTTCCCCAATATTGACAATATTCTTACCTATTTGTGATGCTATTTGGGGATTATCAGTAAGCAGTTGTTGTAATAATTTTATATCCTCTGCCGTGTATTGCTCATTAGCAATTCTGTCAACAAGAGTTTCTAGATCATCTTTATTCATATTTTCTCAAAGACCTCTGGACTATAAACACCAAGGAATATTTTTAAATTTTGGCTTATCCATCAATATCCTACTAGCTAACGCGATTAACCCAATTATGACCCCCTTAGCTTCTCTTATTGTTGATTATTATGGCATATTGGCAAAAAATAGGCATAAATCCCCTAAGTAATCTTCCAGATGTTGCCACCAAAAAAAAGACAGCCAGGAGAATATATCCGTAAATTGGGTGAGCAGAGACAGCAGTCTGCCATCTTACGCTATGCTCTGGCAGGAGGTGTTTTTGTTGGCACACTATTTTTAGTCAGTATCTTCAGTAATTCTTCCGTGGGAATAGTCCTGTTTTTAGGGGGATTAACAACCTCTTACTACCTATACTCCAATGGGCAATACCTCATGAAACGTGCTGGTGACGCTCAAAACGGTGCTAAAGCCGAAACCCAAGTAGCTGCATTATTGCTCCCGTTGCAACGTCAAGGATGGCAAGTAGAATACAACCTGCGAATTAGGAAATGGGGAGATGCAGATGTAGTTTTATACTCTCCCAAAGGTAATTGGTTCGTGATTGATGTCAAGTCTCACAGTGGAACTAAAGTTTATGAAAGTGGTCGTCTGCGAAAGTGCTACGGTAGAAATACTTATGATTTTCAAGAAGGTGATTTGATTAGCAAAGTCAAAGGTCAAGCTTCAGAAGTCAAATCTTTAAAAAATGCCCGATGGGTGACAGGAATGCTATGTTTTACACGGGGTGATGTTGATATTCCTGGTAATAATGCTGGTGGCGTTTATGTTGTCACTGCCAATAATTTGGTTAACACTTTGTTACAGTTGGATAGCTAATTATAAGTAGTATTTATGAACTGCATTTACTCACACCAATAATAATTTTGCTTTCCTAGTACGAAGTCCCAATTTCTGACAGTCAAGCATCTATTTCAAGCAAAATCTGGAAAAATACCACTATAATCTGTATCATCTATTAATTTTTATATAATTAAGCATTTAGCTTACTGTATAAAAAAGCTAGTACAAAATTTTGTGCTGGTCAGAATATATCTTTCTCAATAGGAGAGTATGGTGCTGAGTAGTGTATTTGAAGAAATTCAGGTTATTGGTGAATCAGAAGATCCTGAATGGATAGCTGCAAAATTGCAACAGATGAAAGACCCGGATTTTGAAAGCAATGTTGTGGGGGATTCTCAGTCAAAAGGGTTTGATAAAGGAATTTTAGAGTTTTTAAACCTAGTCCAAGACCAACCTTGGATGTATGCAACACACCAGTTTGGTTACATCGCGCCTCATCATTCAGGTTCAATACAGACTCAACCTATCCAACATCCCAGTGCAATTCAAGCTGACGATACTCTCAAAAACAACCGTGTAAATATTCGTTTAGATCGCTTGCATATTGAAAAGTATCCCGGTGGTGGGACACACAATGTCCTGATTACTTTTGCAGGGACAAACCAAGTAGCTGATACTCAAGAATCTGTCAGCTTTAGTCAAACCTATCGGGTACAAGAAGGACAATCTGCTGGTATTTCTGGCTACCCTATTTTTATTGGTTTGAATGTAGGTTCACAGGGAATAGCCTTTGAATGCTCGACAGTGAACGTTAAAAATGAGCAAGACAAAGCAATATTAGCAGCATTAGAAACTTCACCTTTTCAAAGTGGACTCAAACTTTTAAAAACTACCCAACCAGCTATCGCACTTTTCACAGAAATCACCTTGGGAGTTGTCAAACTACTAGCTCAACGCCATGAAAACGTTGCTGTACAGAAATTTTACCTGGGACTAGATTTTGAAGATTCAGCAATGGGTTGTCGTCTAGCAGAGGGTAATTATATTGCTGTGCAAGTTGCAGATGAAACAGTAATTGACTGGAACAAATGGATTTACAAACCAGAAATAGGTGCAATTGTACATAAGGCAGACAGTTCCAAACTACCTTATAACTATGTAATATTCCGCATCAGTCGGTATGAGGAATAACCAATTTACTTGGCAATTAATTTTTTTATCTCATAGGAAGAAATTGACATGACAGAGAAATTTATTCACGGTTACGCCTTACTAATAGGTGTTGGAGAATCTGCTTATAGTAAATTGTCTTTGCCTGTAACTGTTAAAGATACCCAGGCAATTTACGCTGCATTAATTGATCCTGAATTGTGTGCTTATCCTGATGACAAGGATCATATTCGGATACTCAATGACAAAGATGCAACCAAAGCTGGTATTTTAGATGGATTAAATTGGTTAAAAGAAAAAGCAGAATCTGATCCTGATGCTAATGTATTTGTTTACTATTCCGGACATGGCTGGTTACATAAAACAACAAATCGTTATTATTTCCTACAACATGATATAAAGCCTACTAAACTAGCTAGTTCTGCATTACCGGCTGAGGATTTCACATCTGTCTTGCGACAAATACAGGCTGAACGTTTGTTTGTCGTTATTGATAGTTGTCATGCAGCAGGAATGACAAATTCTAAAGATGCTGATTTAGAACTTGATGAAGAATTTGATGATTTTATCCGAGTTGCTCCATCCAAAGGTGTAACTGATGAATGGAAACAAAGCAAAGGATGGGCTATTTTTACATCCTCTGAAGGTGAGCAAAAATCTTGGATAAAAGATGAAAAAATTAGTATTTATACTTATCATTTTTTGGAAGCTTTGCAAGGTGCGGGAAACAAACCAGGAGATACAGATGTTAAAGTTTCCCATATAATGAACCATCTTGACAACTCAGTTAGCAAAACTGCGCTTCAGTTGTACAACGTAGAACAAATTCCTTGTTTTAATTTAGATACAAAAGGAGATTTTAAAATTGCCAAGCTTCGAGGTGGTAAGGGTTTACCTGATAAAGGATGGGAAGAAGTTAAGCCTGAAGCGACACAGACTATTAACAAAATTGGGCAAATCATAGGTAAGCAGGAAGCAGAAAAAATTATCAATCTTGATAGCGTTGATAGTTTTCATTTTGGTGATGTAATTCATAAAAGTTAAATTCTGATTTGAAACCAAGGATGAATTAATAATACTTATTTATTAGTAAAATACCTTGGTTTTTATATTGAATAAGGCAAAATATAACAATAAATCAAGTACAGAGAAGTGGAGGTAGTTTTGAACGGAGTTAGTAAGATAAATGCTATTCTTGACGCATGGTTAGAATATGTTCATTTAGATGATTATAGTAAAGCTAGAGAAGAAGCTAGTAGTGATAAAGTTCAACTGCGTGGTATCAATTTAGTAAATGATAATCTGTTAATTGACGCGGATATTTTTTCAAAACTGCAACAGAAAGTTAAGCAAGTCCAAAAGGGTAAACAGGAAACTGTTTGGGTTTTATCTTTTCCGCAAATTATAGATGTAGACAATAAAAAATCTTATTTGTATCCTCTGTTTAGTTTAGATTTGACTTCTATTCTCAAAGGAGATTATCAAGAACAGGGATGGAATTTAGATAGCTTGACACTCACAGAAGCTGGAGATAATCTAGCCACGTATCTGAGAATGGATGATGAACAGCGCGAAAAATTAATTACTAAAGATGGCCTTAGAAGGTTTCTAGAAACAACTTTTGAATTAACATTTGATAGCTATCAGAATTGGATGGAGAGAGTTAATATACCTCCACGCTATCGTGAAACAATTCAACGTCAACCCTATTTATTCGAGTTTACAGGATTGCCATATCATTATAATCTCCGGCAAGACTTGAAAGAGATCAAATCAGGTGCGAAAAATTGGTCAACAGGACATCCGGCATTTGAATATTTATTTGGTGAGCCTAAGCCAGCAAAAGAAGAAGTTATGTATATGGGAGCTTTCCCAACAAATAAGCCACCCACTAATTCACAATCAACAGCACTGAAACACGCCCAAAGTGAACCTATAACAGCAGTACAAGGTCCACCTGGTTCTGGTAAAACTACTCTCATTCTTCATGTTATTGCTCAACAGGTAGTTAAACGCGCACTCAATCTAATTGAAACTGGTAAAGACATTAATAATTTAACAGTAGTTAGCAGTGCTAATAAGAAAGCAGTTGATAATGTAATTGAAAAACTAGATGAATTTTTTCAAGGTAACTTATTTTATCTCAAAGGAGGTAGTAAAGATAATATAGAATCGCCTAATGGAGCTATTATACAATTACAAAAAGCAATCAATTTTTTACAAACAAATGATTTCGATGAAGAATTAAATCATTCACTAAAACAAAAAATTACACAAATTAAAGATGAATTATTAGCAGAAGAATCTAGATATTTGGAGTTAAGTCATCAACGACATTTAGATACAGAACGACATAAACATCTGTTAGATAAATTTCAAACCTTGCAACATCATTTAGATGAAATTGTCGCCGATTTAATTCCTTTACAGCAACGAGCTAGAGATTTAGCAGATTATAATCAGTTACCAATACAATCTTATAGTTTTATCAATAAACATTTTGATCAAGCTGAATCACAACTATTGAAATTGTCACAAAGAAAGCGAAATTGGTTGTTTCGCCTTTTGTATTGGCTAACTGGTAACACAGAAGAAAAAATCATACATCACCTAAATTCAGTTTGTCAATCAGCTATATTACAAACATCTGCAACTATTTTTCCAATCAAACCACCTACAAGTCGTCTTGATATAATTCAACAAGCAACCCTAGTTATAAAAATAATAGATAAGGCAAATGAGTTAAAAAGTTTGCAACAAAGATTAGCAGAAAAGTATAACGATAGAGACAATACCAATAAGCAGAAGGATGATGTTCATAGGGAATTACAGTTACTAGAAATTAGGTTGGCAAATCCACTAGATGATTTTTATGCCTCCTTTCATCAGAAACTCCATGACAAGCAACAAGAGTTATTTAAGCTATCTTATGAATTTTTGATTCAGCAAGCACTCTACAACAAACACAATATCAAACAAACTTTAGAACTTTATTCTACTCTTCTTTCAGAAAAATACAACTATAAACCTAAATCTGAGATAGCCAAAAATTTAGATAAACATATAAAAAATCTCAGCTTATTTTTCCCAGTAATCACCTGTACATTGCTTTCCATCCGCAAAATGATTCCGTGGATTGAGGAATGTGTTGACCGCACGATTATAGACGAAGCAGGAATGATTGACCAACATAAAGCTTTTCCTTTATTGGTGCGATCGCACAAAGCTATTATTGTTGGAGATCCTCTACAAATTGAGCCAATTATTAATCTCAGTGACCAGAGACGTGAAAGTTATCGTCAAACAGCATTTATTAACAGAGGATTGACTGATAAAGATTACCATCGTTTTAGTCCAGAAGAAGAATATAGTGCTACCACCTATCATCGTGCTGCTGGTGCAAGTGGAGAAGGTGAAGATAATGGACAAGGAATTATTTTGAAGGAACATTTCCGTTGTCAACCTAGTATTATTCAATTTTGTAATCAAATTGCTAACTACGGTTTGGAAATAAAAACAGCACCAGTAAATTCTTTATTAGACTCACACTTAATTGCTTACGATGTTGATGGTAATATTGTCAATAATGTTAATCAAGAAGAAGTAAGTGCTGTATGTGAGATAATTGAGCATTTACAGAAACAAGGTTATTCATTAGAAGATATCGGTGTCATATCAGCATTTCGCGCTCAAGCCAATGCTCTCAAAGAAGCTATACGCAAAAAATTTCCTCAATTTAAGAAAGAGTATGTTGGTACAATTCATACTTTTCAAGGTTCTGAAAAGAAAGTTATTATACTATCTACAAAAGTTTGCCGACCACAAGATAATATTTCCTGGATCAACAAACGTCCAAATCTTTTGAATGTTGCTGTATCAAGAGCCAAAGAACTATTTATTTTGGTTGGTAATCTTTATAGACTCGAAAAAGGTAATCTGACTCGTCAGCTTGTGCAACACATTCGAGAAAATGGAGATGTCTTAGAATATAAATCAGAAGCAGAAATTCCTGAAATTGAGCCAGGAACTATTCCAGTTTATGACTGTGATCATTTAAAAGTCTTCAAAGAAGCTATAGAGCAGGCACAAGAAGAATTAATCATTGTCACTCCTTGGATTCGAGGAACTGAATCAAAGCTATTTGTTAATAATGTTGTTTCAGTTTTAGAAAGAGGAGTGAAATTAACAGTAATTTATGGACATAAAGGCAACGAAGAAAATGATGATAACGATGCCAAAACTGAGAATAATTTGAGATATCTAATATCTCAATATTCAGGTTCACAATTACATCGTTTAGGTGAAGGAAAATATACAGAAAGTAGAGGAACGAATGAAAGGATTTTGATTTGCGATACCAAGTTTGCCGTTATAGGAAGTTGGAATTGGCTTTCTCATCCTTATAGAAATAAGTGCATTAAATCGTCATCATTAGATATTAAGCCTCAAATTCGCCGAGATACAAGTATAAAATTCTCCGAATTATCCTCTATTGAGAATGTAAAAGCAGGAATTTATCAACTAATTACACAATAATTACAGTGTTTTAAATCGGTTTAAATCAAATCACAAACAACCCGAAAACCAAATTCTTTGTCTTTAGATGTTTCACTGTCGGAAAAGCGAGAGGCAGAACGACATAAATTTGAACGAGAAACCCAAGAACCACCACGCAAAATACGATATTCCTCACCATCATCTACCCATGCACTACCATCTGAGGGTGCGCCTTGATAATCATCATGTTCATAATCAGCACACCACTCCCAGACATTACCGTGTATATCATATAACCCAAATTCATTAGCTGGAAATTTACCAACTTGTGTTGTACATTGGTGATTAATGCTATTAATATTTTCATTTTCACAGCAATAATTGGCTAAATTAGTTGTGATTATTTTACCAAAATAGAATGGCGTTGAAGTTCTCGCACGACAAGCATATTCCCATTCAGCTTCACTTGGTAAACGGTAAATTCGTCCTGTTTTTTGTGAAATTCGAGCGCAAAATTCTTGTGCTTCGTACCAAGAAACTCTCTCTACAGGTAAATTATCTCCCTTAAAATAGGATGGTTCAGGGTTGAGGTGGCGATTTATTTTTGGTAGGTTTGCAATAGCCTTCCACTGCGCTTGAGTAATGGGATATCTACCCATAAAGAAGGGTTTTATATTAACTAAATGTTGAGGACGTTCATCTTCTGGTGATCCATCTTCCTCTCGTGATGCACCCATTTGAAAACGCCCTGCTTGAATAGAAACCATTTCCAGTAAAATACCATTTCCTAAATCTTCTGGAAAATACTGTGCTTGTTTGCGTTCTCGCTTTGTTTCTCGTCCTTGATCATCTAAATTGACTACTTCAAATTCAAAACTATTAAGCTCTGGAAGTGTTAGACTTAGTTGTTTTTGTGAATTAGTTGGATCTAAAACTTTTTCACTTATTTTTTCGTCTCTAACTTGGTCTTGATGAATGGTTATAATATTAATAATACTAATATTATTAATATAATCGCCATTATGAAATTTACCTATTTCATTTACATTAATAATAGAATTCGCTGACTGTTGTACAGGATATTGACTATTAGCTGTTACAAGAGATTTCTTCTGTAGGATAATATCCTTTTGATCTACATTACCTTCAGGAATGCGATCGCATATCTTGACTAACTCATCAGGTGCAGGAGTCCCTTCAATATATGTATGACTATCTGTTTGAGCTACAGAATAATGAAAGTTTTTTTGCTGATCCGTTTTAGATTCTGATTCTCCCATTGCTGCTGTTGCTCATCTGGCATACTTGCTGAAAGCTGGATTTCTCATTAGTGAGGAGACTTTTGATCTTGTGATTCGTAACACCACCAGTCCCATAACTTAGAATACAAGATATTAACCACTGTTGTATAATCGGCACAATATACTCTTAGCAGTGCGATTACCTTTGACAGTATTGCCTTTATCCAACACCTTCAAATTTCGGCAAGCTTATGCTTTAAATTTTAAATTGCGGCAAGGTTATGGTTGAAAGGGCGGCAAACTTATGCTTGAAGTCATAGAGGTTGTGATTTAAATAAAGGTATTGGCTCAATAATTAAGGGTTTAGCAGTGCTAAACCCCTACCAAATTTTAAAAATTTTCTGTTGTTTAGTCATCTTTAAATGACTTTTATTATGAGACTGGGAATTCATTCTCAGGCGATATTATCGGTGCGTTATGTTTCTCTAACGCACCCTACAAATTATTTACAAGTTATCTTTCTACATCCTCAATTTCTTTAGGAACTCCCGCAGTTAAAACCTCATTTCCCCCTGGGGTAACTAACACATCATCCTCAATTCTAATCCCAATTCCCACCCAACGCGGATCTATTGCTGGTTGATCTTCTGCGGGTTGGGTATCAGGTACAATATATAATCCCGGTTCTATAGTCAAAACCTGTCCTGGTTGTAAAAGTTGCGGGTTTTCTCCATGTTTATAAATTCCCACATCATGAACATCTAATCCTAACCAATGACTAGTACCGTGCATATAAAATGGTTTATATTTTTCCTCTTCTATTAATTTGTCAATTTCCCCTTTCAATAAACCCAATTCTACTAAACCTTCTGTTAAAATCCCCACAGCTTTTTTATGGGGTGCATCAAAAGCATTTCCGGGTTTTACTTCTGATATCGCTTGTTTTTGTGCTTCTAAAACAATTTCATATAATGCTTTTTGTTCCCCTGTAAATTTCCCACTCACCGGAAATGTTCTGGTAATATCAGAATTGTAATAACCGTAAGCACAACCAGCATCAATTAATAACAAGTCCTTTTCTTGCATCTGACAATTATTTTCGATGTAGTGCAAAACGCAAGCATTTCTCCCCGCAGCAACAATAGAAGGATAAGCAGGCCCCATTCCACCCCGCAAACGGAAAAGATGTTCTATTTCTGCTTGTATTTCATATTCAAAACGTCCGGGTTTGGTAATATTTAAAGCGTGGTTATGTGCTTCCACTGCAATATCAGCCGCTTTTCGCATTAAGTCTAATTCAGCATTACTTTTATGTAATCTCAAACTATGTAAAACTGTGCTGGGATCTTCTATTGCTGTCGGGCCGATTCCCCGTTTGGGATAGGTACGCAGTAACCTTTGGTAATGTTTGATAACGATATCATTAAAATGGCGATCGCGTCCGATATGATAATATATCCGGTCTGCTTTTTCTAAATATTGCGGTAACTTCTCCTCTAACTCTGCAATAGGGTAAGCTTCATCAGCACCATAAATTTCCTTTGCAGCATCCACCCCGCAGCGATAACCACTCCACACTTCTTTTTCCCTATCCTTGGGTTGGACAAACAAAATAAACCGATGTTCTTCATGATGGGGTGCTAACACCGCTACCGCTGACGCTTCATTAAAACCAGTTAAGTAATAAAAACTACTATCTTGACGATAAATATACTCAACATCGTTGTGCATCACTGCTGTAGGTGCGCTACGAAAAATCGCTGTACCACTGCCTATTTTTGCCATTAACTGCTCACGACGTTGCCGATATTCTGATTGCATAGCTGATTGACCTGGAAAATTATAGTATTGTTTTAACTTTAGCAATAACATAAATACATAAGTTTGTGTATTTGTAATTGCTAATCTTGATCATTTTAGCCAATTTTGAATTTATCTGAATTATCAGTTGTCATTTCCCAAAAATGTGATTGTCAACAAATTAGGATTTAATAATTAAATTCTGACATGGATAAACAAAAAATAAAATTATTTTTGATTGCTCACAGATAACTTTTAGTTTTTCAAAATAGTTATCAAAGACATCAATAAAATATCTGGAAATAGTGACATTGACTAGAATAAATTTGGCAAATGTTTGTAATTTACAGAATCTTTATTTTTAATCCCTTAAAACTTAATATTAATTACCCATAAAAACTGACTATGCCTACTAATAACAACAGTCGTTCAGCATCAGGATTAGAACAAGCAGAACTAAAAAATGCAGGTTTACTTTCTCTTGAAAAATCCGCAGGTTTGACAACATCTCTTGATAATTCACTTCCTGGCAGTTCCGCACCTGGATCATTGGAAGATAACCCATTAGTATTCCCAATCTCACCATCATTAGAATTTCCAACTTTACCACCTGTAGGCAGTAATAATCCTAATCCCAATCCTTACTTAACCAGCGCAGCAGTTGTTCCAGATTTTAATGGCGATGGTAAAACAGATAAAATGTGGGTAAATGTCCAAACTGGTGAAATTTTAGTTCGCCTCATGGACGGTACAAGAGTCATTGAACAGGCTTCTTTAGGTCAATATGACTTAACAACCTGGGATTATAAAATAGCTGATTTTAACAGTGATAATAAGACAGATTTCTTGTTAAGAAATCAACAAACTGGTGAGAATCTTGTTGTCTTAATGGATGGAACAAGAGTTGCTAATTTTGTGGCTTTAGATCGAGTTGATCCAGGTTGGAATGCTCAAATTGGCGATTTTAATGGCGATCGCAAAACCGATATTTTCTGGCGTAATAATCAAACTGGTGAAAATGCCATTTGGGAAATGAATGGTACTACAGTTACTAATGCTACCCGTCTAGAAACCACGGATTTAGCCTTAACTGCAACCATTGTTGACTTTGATGGTAACGGTAAGAGTGACATTTTCTGGCGTAATAATACCACCGGTGAAAACAGCGCTTGGTTTATGGATGGTAGCAACGCTACCACATATGATTTACAATCTCAAGATGCTTCTTGGGTTGCTACCCTGGGTGATTTTAACGGCGATTTCAGAACCGATTTATTATGGCGTAACACCTCCACCGGTGAAAACAAAATCTGGACAATGAGTGGCGTATTTGTTACCGAAGGTGTAGTAAATACACTAGGCTTAGATTGGACAGCTAACATTGGTGATTTTAACTCTGACGGTAAAACCGATATCTTCTGGCACAATGCGACAACTGGTGAAAATACAGCTTGGTTAATGGATGGTACAAGCATCAGTTCTGAAGCCTTCCTACCCAGCAATAGTCCTGGTTATACAGCATCTCTTGGTGATTATAACGGTGATGGAAAGACCGATGTTTACTGGAGAGATCAACAAACAGGTGCAGATAAAATCTGGAATATGGATGGAACTTTAGCAACTGAAAATCTCATAGCTGAAGAAGATAAACTCACTCCAGAATGGTACACAGCTTAAATTGGTAATGGGTAATTGGTATATCCATTAGCTGAAATATTGAATCTTACCCGGAATAAATAAACATAAACAGCGATCGCACTTTTGATTTAATGTCAAAGTAAGGCGATCGTTTTTTTACGGGGTAAGCTAATAGGGTAATAGTACAGTTTAAATTATTTAGGGCTTACTGACACTATCATTAAGCCCTAAAATTTTATGCGGGTTTAGCGATGCGGTGTTAAATTTAAACAAACAATCCGCCTAACTCTGAAAACTCCTAGAACTTCTCGATCTCCTTTTTTATGTATCAAGCGCAACCACCCCTAGAATTCATTCCCCCAGCTTTTAACCCGTTGTTGTTAAAATTTGTGCATCTACTATTACCAGCCTGGTTACAATGGAAAACTTCTATTAACACAATTGAAGCGGAAAATGTAGAAATATTAGCAAATCTTTATCATCAATTTCAAGATCGTAAAATTCGCTTTATGCTGGCTTTTCGTCATCCCAAAATAGATGATCCATTTTGTTTAACTTATTTATTTTCTCAACTTTTACCTAAACTAGCTCAACAGCAAAATATAAATTTAGAATATCCCATTCATACCCATTTTATCTATGATCGGGGTATTCCTTTATGGGCAGGTAAACATATTGGTTGGTTAGCAGCAAATTTAGGTGCAACTCCTATTCAAAGGGGTAAAGCTGACTGGACTGGTTTACGTTCTGCACGGGATTTATATATTAATGGTAAATTTCCTATGGCTGCTGCGCCAGAAGGTGCTACAAATGGTTTATCAGAAATTATTAGTCCTCTAGAACCTGGCATTGCCCAAATGGGTTTTTGGTGTGCGGAAGATTTACAAAAAGCTGGGAGAAAAGAGCAGGTTTTTATTCTCCCCATCGGTATTAAATATAGTTATATAAATGAACCTTGGGCGGAAATTTCTAATTTATTAACTGAGTTAGAAACTGCTAGTGGGTTAAATATTGCATCAACAAATAATCCAAATTCTTTTGAAGTATTATATTCACGGTTATTGAGTTTAGCTGAAAATTTGTTATCTATAATGGAGCAGTTTTATACAAAATTCTATCACCAGACTTTACCAGATAAAAAAATTACCAATGGTGAAATAAGTGATAGAAATGAAGCCTTAGCCTATCGCTTACAATCTGTAATGAATATTGCCTTATTCATTGCTGAACAATATTTTGATTTATCATCTAGAGGTAATTGGAATGATAGATGTAGAAGAGTAGAACAAGCGGGATGGAATTATATTTTTAGGGAAGATTTCAAGGAAATTAAATCAATTTCAATGATTGAAAAACATCTAGGAGATAGAATTGCGGAGGAAGCTTATTTTCGGATGTGGCATATGAGATTAGTAGAGAGTTTTGTGGCTGTTTCTGGTACGTATATCCAGGCAAGACCCACCGTAGAAAGATTCGCAGAAATGACTTTATTGTTATGGGATATGGTGAATAAAATTAAGGGTTCTTATCCGGCAAAACGTCCCGAATTAGGTAAACAAAAAGCGAAAATTACTGTGGGTGAACCTATTTCTGTTTCTGAACGTTATCCTAGTTATAAAACTAATCGGGTAGCTGCTAGAAAAGCGGTAACAGACTTAACCAGTGACTTGCAGCAGGTGTTAGAAAAGTTAGTTGTTTAGTCAAGATTTTTAACTCTATCACCTGTTAGCTATTCATAAATCTTTCAGATACAAGAAGAATAGTGATATAGTTACCAGCATCGGTTCTAATGGGGAGCAGCCATTGGACGTGAGGGGGAAAGTCTGGTGCAAATCCGGCGCTGTCCCGCAACTGTAAGCCACAATATGGTAAGTCAGGATGCCCGCCGAAAAAAGGACGTTTATATACATATATCTGCGAGGTACAGATTTTGTCTAGAAAAAAACAGGGGTTAGTTAGTCTAATCCTCATGGCTGTTGTTAGTTTTTACTTAGTAGTTGGTTTCCCCAAACCCGCCTATGCTATGCACATTATGGAAGGTTTTTTACCGATAGAATGGGCAATTTTTTGGTGGGTTGTAGCGTTACCATTTTTTGTTTTAGGATTGCTACGTCTGAATCGTATTACCAAAGCTAACCCAGAGTTGAAACTGTTGTTGGGATTAGCCGGTGCTTTTGCTTTTGTGCTGTCAGCGTTAAAAATTCCTTCCGTGACTGGTAGTTGTTCTCATCCCACCGGCACAGGTTTAGGTGCGGTACTGTTTGGACCGCTGACAATGACAGTTTTAGGTAGCTTGGTATTGTTATTTCAGGCTTTATTATTGGCACATGGTGGTTTGACGACTTTGGGAGCAAATGCTTTTTCAATGGCGATCGCCGGACCCTTTGCAGCTTATTGGATTTATAATCTCATCATGGGTGCAAGTGGTAAACAAAAAACTGCCATATTCTTAGCCGCAGCTTTAGCAAATTTACTCACCTACGTTATCACTTCTATCCAACTCGCCTTGGCTTTTCCTGCACCGGTGGGTGGATTTATCGCTTCATTTACAAAATTCGCGGCAATTTTTGCTGTTACTCAAATACCCTTAGCAATCAGTGAAGGATTATTAACTGTATTAGTATGGAACTGGCTACAATCTTATAATCCTCAAGAATTGGAACTGTTGCAATTAATCAAGGGAAGAAATCACAGCAATGAATCAATCTAGTAAAAGCTTGAATAACTGGTTTTTAATCTTAGCAGTGTTAGGTTTAGCAATCGCACCTTTAATATTTGTCCGTGGTGCAGAATTTGGTGGTGCAGACGGCGAAGCAGAAACAGTTATTAATGAAATACAACCTGAATATAAACCCTGGTTTACATCAATTATGACACCAGCTAGTAAAGAAGTAGAAAGTCTATTATTTGCTTCTCAAGCTGCTGTCGGTGCGGGAGTAGTTGGTTACGCAATTGGTTTATATAAAGGACGTTCCCAACAACCTAAAGAATGAGTTTAAAATTAGATACTTTAGCTTATACAAATCAACTGCGAGGATTACCGCCGGAACATAAAATAATTTTTGCCTTGACAACCTTGACTATTTCCCTATTTACCCATCCCTTAGTGCAAATTTGTACAGCACTTTGGATAGGAATTTGGATCTTAATTTACGCCAGAATTCCGGCTGGTATTTATTTGCGGTTATTACTATTCACCCTAATTTTCTGTTTAACAAGTTTACCAGCACTGATGATAAATGGAGTATCAATTGCTAATTTGCAAACTGCACAATTAGACTCATTGTATGGGTTTAATTTTGGCAACTTCTATATTTACATCAGTTATAGTGGCAGCATTCAAGCATGGGAAATTTTAACTAGAGCCTTAGCTTCTGTTTCCTGCTTATATTTTCTCATGTTTACCGTTCCTTTCACAGAGATATTACAAACCCTGCGAGATTGGAAATTTCCAGTGCTGTTAACCGATTTATTATTACTAATGTATCGGTTTATCTTCATTTTGCTAAAAACAGCAGATGAATTATGGACAGCACAAAATTCTCGTGGTGGCTACCGTAATTGGCATACTAGCATGAAAAGTTTAGCCTTATTAATTGGAAAATTATTACAGCGAACTCTACAACAATATAGTCAATTTTCTTTAGGATTAAAAGCGCGAGGTTTTGCCGGTGAACTTCGAGTTTGGCATCCCCGCCGTTATCGTCCATCTCCACGTTATATAATTGAAGCAACTTGTGGCTGTGTATTATTAATAGGATTAGAAATTTGCCAAAATGCAGGAATATTTACTCGAATTTGAGCAAGTATATTACACCTATCCAGGTTCACAACAATCTACTTTAAATGGTTTAAGTATCAAGATTCCTGCCGGGAAAAAATGTGCATTAATTGGTCAAAATGGTTGTGGTAAAACCACACTTTTTTTATTAGCAAATGGTTTATATAAACCTAATTCTGGCATTGTTAGTTGGTGTGGTAAACCATTAATTTATAATCGTCAAGACCTCAGTAAAATCCGTCAAAAAGTCGGTTTAGTATTTCAAGATCCAGAACAACAAATAGTAGCTTCTACCGTTGAAGAAGATATTTCCTATGGTTTATGTAATTTAGGTTTACCAACAGCAGAAATTAAATACCGAGTAGAACAAGTATTAATTGAATTTGGACTTACCAAGTTAGCAGACAAACCTGTACATCATCTTAGTTTAGGACAGAAAAAGCGAGTTTCTATAGCTGATGTTATGGTACTAAAACCGCAGCTTTTAATATTAGATGAACCAACCGCATATTTAGATGTAAAACACACTAGAAACTTGATGAAAACACTCAAACAAATTCATCAAGACGGCAATACTTTATTAATGGCTACCCATGATTTAGATTTAGTCTATCGTTGGGCAGATTGGGTTTTTGTCATGGATAAAGGACAATTGATGCTAGAGGGAACACCAGAAGATGTATTTTGCCAGCAGACACTTTTAGAAGAGTTAGAATTAGGTGTACCATTAATATATGAAATGTTATTTGATGGACTATCTCCTGAAGAGGAGATAATTATAGAGAGAGTCAGGCAACGGATATTAAAAGATAGCTAAAATCAATATCTAGTGATTACAAATCTTAAAACTTATGGAATTATCACAGTACAAGTAAATATGACTGTATATCATATACACATAAATATGTACTTAGCAATCTGGCGTAAATTCCGGCAAAACAATGGATATTTTATCAAATACCGTAGCATTATCAAGGATTCAATTTGCATTTACAGCAATTTTTCACATGATTTGGCCTGTTCTGACTACAGGAATGTCAATTTACTTAATAGTTGTCGAAGGACTGTGGTTAAAAACCAAAAATCCCACCTATTATCATCATGCCCGGTTTTGGTCAAAACTATATTTACTCAACTTTGGGATTGGGGTTGCATCAGGTTTACCAATGGGTTTTCAATTTGGTACAAACTGGGCCCCATTATCAGAATCTGTAGGGGATTTTTTAGGTAGTATTCTTGGTTTTGAAGGTTCTATGGCATTTATGCTAGAGGCTTCTTTTTTAGGAATTATGATGTTTGGTTGGGAGCGAGTTAACCCAGTCATTCACTACTTAGCAACTATTTGTGTAGCTTTTGGTGCGAACCTTTCCACATTTTGGATTTTAGTGGCCAATTCCTGGTTTCAGACTCCTAGCGGTGGAGAAATGGTAGATGGTAAATTCGTTGTTAGTGACTATTTCCAGGCAATTTTAAATCCCTTCATGGTGAATAGTTTCCTACATATGTTCTTGGCAACATTGGAAACTTCATTGTTTGTAATTGGTGCTATTAGTGCCTGGTATATTCTTAACAATCGCCATCAAGAGTTTTTTAGTAAATCATTGAAAATAATTTTAGCAATCGCCATTTTTATTGCCCCTGCACAAGTATTAATTGGTCATGCGAGTGGCGACCAAGTTTATAAATATCAACCCACAAAATTAGCAGCAATAGAAGCGCAATGGGAAACAGTCCCCGCAGGAGAATCAGCCAAATGGAATATCATCGCTATTCCCAATGAAAAAGCCGAAAAAAATGATTTAGAAATCGCTATTCCCCAGGGTTTAGGATACATTTTAGAATTCAAATCTAAGCTATCTGAACCAGTTTTAGGACTCAAAGAATGGCAACCAGAAAACCGCCCTCCAATGGTAGGTTTAATATTCTATTCTTTCCGCATTATGGCAGGGATTGGGTTTTTCCTAGTTGGTTTAATGCTTTGGACTACATTGCAATGGTTGAGAGGTAAACTCAAAGCTGAAAATATTCATCAACAAAAATGGTTATTAAGAACTTGGGTTTTGTCAGCACCTTTAGGTTATTTAGCCATAGAATCAGGTTGGATTGTTCGCTGTGTAGGTAGACAACCTTGGACAGTTTACGGACAAATTCGCACCACAGATGCAGCTTCCCATTTACCACCAGGTGAAGTGTTATTTTCCCTCACAGTCATCACCGTACTTTACAGTGTTTTGTTTGTCTCTGCCATGTATTTTGGTAGCAAAATTATTCGCAAAGGGCCAGATTTAAATTTACCAATTCCAGGCAGTGATATCAGCACAGTAATTGCTACTGAATCTGTCAGTCATATTCCCGATAGTCGTCCGTTAGAAACATAAAAATAGGAAGAATAGGAAAAACTTACATGGATGCTTTATTACACTTTTTACCACAAGTTTGGTTTGTAATTCTCGGTTTATTTCTCTTTCTGTATGTCCTTTTAGATGGGTTTGATTTAGGGGTTGGTATCCTTTCCCTAACATCCTCCGATGAACAACGCCGCAGCTTATTAATGACCAGTTTAGGTAACGTTTGGGATGCTAATGAAACTTGGTTAGTATTAATGGCAGGAGCATTATTTGGTGCTTTTCCCCTTGCCTATGGCACAATTTTAAACGCCCTTTATTTACCATTAATGGTGATGGTTGTAGGGTTAATTCTCAGGGCTGTAGCCTTTGAATTTCGGGAACATTCTGATAACAAAAAGTTCTGGAATTTCGCCTTTGGAATTGGTAGTTTTATCGCTTCTTTATTTCAAGGATTTGCTTTAGGTGGTGTATTAGCAGGAATTAAAGTTGATCCAGCCGGACATTTTATTGGTGGGATGTGGGACTGGTTAAGTTGGCAATCATTATTAACAGCATTAACGCTGGTACAAGGTTATGTATTGATTGGTTCAACCTACCTAATTTTGAAAACCGGAGGTAAATTACAAGAAACTCATTTTAAAACTGCTAAATTAGCAGCTTGGACTACTTTAATTGGTGCGATTCTAATTACAATTACTACACCAATTGTTTATGAAAATGCCAGAGCTAGATTATTTCATCAACCAGAGGTTTATATTTTTGCACTAATTCCCATTTTGGGTATGTTGTTGATTTGGTTGTTGTTACAAAGCCTGAATCGTAAACAGGAAGTGGCTGCATTTGTTTATACAGCCTTGGTATTTCTACTCACGTTTCTTGGCTTAGGATTTATTGCCTTCCCTTACATTATTCCCCCCACCATCACCATTTATCAAGCGGCATCTTCCCCTAGTGCAATGGTATTCATGATTACCTTTATTGGGGTTTTAATTCCGATTATGTTGTTTTACAACATCTACAATTACTTTGTGTTTAGGGGTAAGGTGATAACAATGGAAGAGGGAGAATAAATAACGAATTAGCAATAGAGAGTCGCACAAAACCCACTATTTCATCACAGACCTTAATTCTTTCAGAGCCTGACCAATTTCTACAAACTCAGAGTTTTGTGACAGCTTTTTCAAAGTTTCTGAATCGCTTTCCATCACAATTTCATTGTAGAGATTAATAGCTTCATTCAACTTGTTAGGATTAACAGTGACAACTGTATTTTTTTCAGCGATAGTTGCATCTGGTTTGATCGCTTTTGTGCTGGCTACTAGCTGTCCTTTTTTTAACTCCAGTAAAGAAGAATTTGTTGTTGTAGCAGGTGTAGTTTTGAAGATTTGTTTGATGGCGCGGATTAAATTTTTGGCTGTGTGTTGAGAAAGTCCGCCGAGTTTTAATGAATGAAGAAGTCTCTCAGTAGCAGACGGTGAGAGGAGATTGTTATTGATAGGTAAAGCGGTTTTAAGCCTATCTCTAGCTTCTGGTGAAAGTCGGATTTCAATGCCATCAGATTTTTTTTCCACAGTGAAATCATCTGATTGAGATCCACTACCAGATCCGGCTTGACCTTTACTTGGTGAAGAATTGGAGTTTCCACCATTGTTTGCACCACCACTACCAGATCCAGCTTGACCTTTACTGGGTGATGGATGATAGTTTGTAGGTGGAGTTCCACCACCACTACCAGATCCCGCTTGTCCTTTACTCGGTGAATTTGCCTCAGCTTGATTTGTTAATTGCCAACTAATTGCAATTAAAGGTGAAAAAGCGAGAGCAATAATCAAAGTTCTGATTTTTAACATGATGATTCTCTAGATAGTAAATTTGGAAGTGCTTATTTTTTTCAGTTAGCTGAAAAAGTTGTCAAAAATGTTTGAGTTTTGATGCTATTCCAGGTTGATGGGTTGAATAGTTGCAAAACTATTTATGAATGAAGAGGCAGGAGGGAAGAGGTTTTTAGGCAATTTTACATTTTGTAACATACCTCGTTTTTTTCGCACCAACTTACTTAGCAATTACCAATTGCCAATTACCAGCCTAAACAGAGATGATAAGTGTATCTCTGACGAGATGCTACGCGAACAACCGGACATGATATTGGTTCTATCTCGGCAAGAAATTGAAACCATAACCCACAGTAAGAACAAATACTGTACCCCCTGGACTGTTATCTGTGAGATCAGCACCTTGAGCAGTGATTGTAAAAGGAATGGTAGGTATAGGAACAACGGAGACACCAGCATTTAAACCCACACCACTCCAACCTACACCCATACCTATCTGCGGATGAACTTGCACACCTACCCCACCAAATATACCTGTACTAGCATCCCCTTGTCGGAAGTCGCCACCACCTGCTCCTAGCGAAAAGGACATAGCCATTGGATTAACGGGATTTTCAGGCTGTAAAAAAGAGTATGAAGTGATGACACCATAAGCACCAGAAGGTCTAATACCTTCATTGCCATACTGAGCAAAGGTATTCCAGCCACCAGCTACAGCAATTTGATGGTTGGGTTTAACATAGACAACCCGATGAGCTTTGAGGTCAAAAGTACCGTTATAACCGAAGTTTTTGATACTACCGTTATTGAAAGCCAATTCTATCCCCACCAGTTCGTAGCTATTTCCTATCCCAAAACCCGCGCTCATACTTCCGTCTGGATTGCCGTCCCTGGCTTTACCTGCTGTAGCGGCTGATGCTCCTATAAATAAGTCACCCCAGGCCGCACCAAAAGCACTGGGAGTACCAAAACTCAGTCCCGGTTGATAGGTACGTTTAGGTTGAGGAGTTGTTTTGACAAGGGGTTCAATTAATAAATTTTGACGTAATTCCTCAACATCTTTTAAGTTATCACTAGAATTATTAGATGAATCTACCTTTTGAGTGATACTTTGGGAGTCAAGGGGGAAAAGCTTTTTTGCTTCTGTAGATACATTGCCTAAATCACCTAATGAATCTATTTTAGGGGTGATAATTTTGGTTTTTTTTGTATCAATTTTAGAGCGATTAATTGCTAAATTTATCCGCTGGCTGATTTCGCTTTTCTCTTGATTAGATAGTAATTTTTTAGCTGTTGATAATTCCTTTTTTGCTACATCAGTAATTTCTCCATCAGCCGCAGATGCTGATTTAATAGATACAAATGTAGCGAGGGAGAATAGCCCTATTAGATTTATGGTAACTAACAACAGCCAATTTCGGTAACTTGTCTTGGCATTCTGGCATTTATTCAAAGCTATATACCTCACACTATTATATAATTTATTTATTTCACAAGAGGATATTTGCAACCTACCAAAAAGTAGATTTTTACTTTAGTTAAACAATTAGATGCAATGGAAAATCAATGTATCATTGTCTACAAGATACAGTAATGGTTGATTGTGCTAATTTTTATAGTAAATGCCCTTTAGATATATCCTCTAATATGAGATTTTTACAGACATACATTAGAGTTTTCCGGAAATGTTTTTAAAACACAAAATCTCTTTAAAAAATGTATATAACCTTGTTGCTAACATAAAAATTCGATAAAAAAATAATTGTTTTTGTATATAATGTACAGAAAAATCAGCGAAATTTTATATAATTGCAAATTGTTATTTATTGAACTTTTTATTTTATATTTTGGTAAAAAACATGACATTTTTATTTTGAAAAGTAGTTTCACAAGGCTAAATTTTGCTGTTTACAAATCAACAAAATTACCCATACCTAATAGCTAAAACGTGAAGAGTTTCTTGACTCTAAGGAAAAAACATTCCCAGTCAACTCTAATTAATACTAAAATCCCCGACTTCTTTAAGAAATCGGGGATGTCACATTGTGTAAATCCTATCAATATTAAATGGTAGTTTCTAATGCTGATCTCAATTCTTTGAGGATTGAACTAATTTCCATGAAAGTCTCATCTTGAGATAGTTTTTGCAGTGTACCGCCATTGTTTTCTTTAACGAGTAGATTATATTCGTCAATAGCTGCACTCAATTTATTCACGTCTACAAATAATGGATCCTCAGTGTCAGATTTTCCAACTACTGTAACACACTCGGATAATTTGACGAGGAAAACCTCTATGCGTGTTTCTTGTACACCGTAACTCACCCAATCTTGTTTGGTTTTTTCAGTAAAACTGACAACATTTTTTCCTCTTCTGGTAAAGAGTTCACGGACTTGAATTCTCTGAGAGGAAGCAGTAGAAGATTCATCAAATAAAGATGTGGCAAATTTATTTAATGCTACTTGAATTGTTCTTGTGACTGTCAGGATTATTTCACCATTTCTAGAGTCAGCAGAAACTCTTACACCTTCAACTCTGGTGGTGACATTAGGGGTAATCACAGTAGTATCAAAGGTGTCTCCAAGAGTACCAGATGATTCGGAAGTTGTTCCGGGAATTACATCTTTACCAGCTTGTGCTGTGAGAGGGAAACCTACCAAGGAGCTTAGTATTATTGATGCTATACCCAAACGGATAGCAGTTTTTTGGTTAATCATGATTTTTCCTTAATTGATTCTGGGGAAGTGGAAATGTTAAAAAACCCTAGTCTTGGAAAAGATATTAAAAGTTGATGCTGTAACCTGCTGTCAAACTAAACCCAGATTCATCCATGTTATCGGTGACATCGGTAAAGATAGTATTGATGACTATAGGTGTATTTTCAAAAGGAGCAAAGGAAGCACCAACGTTGAGAGCGCGGCCTGTCCAACTGCTAATAAAAGAAGCCTGGGGAATGAATCTATAACCTACACTACCAAAGAAGTTGGGGTCGTTTTCTTGTGCTGCTCTTGCACCTTTGGATCTATAACTACCGCTACCCAAACCCAGAGAAACGGTAAGTTTATCTAGTCTTTGAGTGACTACACCATAAATTGTTTCTAGGTTATTGTCTGCTTCTCCCCATTTAATTGCGTTTGACCAACCTACGGCTACTGCTGTATTGCTGGTGAGGTATCTGTGTAGTTTTAATCCTACTGTTCCGCTTTCTGCAAAGTCGCCAAAATTTGGTTCTTGGCCACCAACACTAAGGATATTGACGGAAACTTCTAAACCTGCTGCTTTGACTGCATCTCCTAAACCAAAACCTACGGAGAAAGAACCATCCACATCACCATCAAAGGGAAAGTATAAACCACCACCAATAAATGCTTGTCGCCAACTGGCACCATAAGCAGTGGGAGTACCTGCGCTGGAAGCAGGAGCGCCAATAATGCGGGTTGTACCAGTTTCTACGATGGGTTCTATTAATAGTTCTTCCCGTAGTCTGTTGGTTTCGTCAAAGGAGTCACCGACACCAGTGGATGGATCTACTTGGGCAATTTCTTGAGGTTTTTTAATTTGCTTGGCAGATGTTTGAGTGGATTTTTTGAGGGTTTCAACTACCTTTGAGGATAATTCTATTTCCGAAATAGTTTCCGGTGCTGGGGATAATTTCAAGGATGGGTGAATTTGAAAAGATGCAGTTTGAGGTGCTTGGTTGATAGCTTCGGATAGTTTGGCTTCTGAATCGCTTGTTAATTCGTTGGTTAGATCAGCAGCAGTAGGATTATTACCCGCGAATGCTGGATTAATGCCAATGAGTGTAGATAAAATTAAGAGTTTTAGTGTATTAGCACTTAAAGTCTTGATCCTATTAGGCGTAATTGGAGAAATGTTGTTGGTATTCAATGCTTTGATCCTCACACTTTTTTTACCATTCAATAGTTCAATAATACAAGTTACTAGACTTCTTGGTGATAGGGGAAGGAAAATGCAACTTTTACTAATGCACCAGAACATTCTAAGTACAAATACTGATTTAGAACTGGATTGCAACCAAGTGGTTTTGATATCTGTTATATGGTAAAAATTTAATTTTGACCAGTATGGAAAATAATGTCTTGTCTATTTTGGATTTGAGATTTTTCAGTATAAATACGTTGGTATATGTAGTATAAGCTAAAACAAATTGTTGTTAAGACTAATAATTTGTTTAATAAAAAATTAACTTTTTGTCCGTAATCTAACACACACGGGTAAGATACCCGTGCAATCTCTACAATAAGAGTTTTACTATTTATGTTGTTTTAGATGAAGTAGTTTTCTAACAAAGAGGCGATCGCATCTGGATGAACTTTTGTATATTGTTTTTTACCTAGCTTCACAACACAGTTAGGTGCGCTGCCACAGGTGTTTTGACAACCAGTGTGTTCAATTTCTACCTTGTGTAATAATCCGCGATCGCACAAAGTTTTTTCTAACTCTGATAATAAACTTTTACCACCTCGTTTTGCACAACCAGATTTGTGACAAACCATGATTTTAGCTTTTGTTTGCTGTATTTCAAAATGTACAGGACAAAAACCGATAGGTTGAACATGATAAGCAGTGAGTTTAAGTTTATGCTTACGAAGATTTAATTGACTAATACCACCAACATGAATTTGTTCACCAGGAAATAGAGAATTAGCCAAAGATAAACGTAAATCTTTAGGGATTTTAATTTTCAATTTTCCTGAAGGAATACTTAAACGTAAATGTTTAGGTTTTCGAGCTTTTTTCCCAACAAAACCTAAAAACTGACCTTCAATATTTAATTCTGATAACACCAGATATTTTTCACCCATTATATTCACCCTAAACAGAAGATAGAAAGCGATAAGGGTTTAGCATTGCTAAACCCCTACTGATTACTCAGTGCCGATCAACGAATACTGAGATAAATTACTGAGATAAAGTTAGGAAAGACGTTTAGCTTCCACCGTTAGAGGTAATTTTTCCTTGGGTGGGATTTCGCTAAATTCTAATTCCCAACCATTAGCAAGAGTAAGAACTTTACCTGCATCACCATCTACCTGTTTCACAACTTCTTCTTCTAAGTCTTTTTTAGGGACATAAGCTACCAAAGTTCCCGCATCATTCATCCGTAACATTACTTTCATTTAGTTTTTCCTCAGCAGATTCTAGTTCTCTTTTCCGGCAACCGATAATGTACCCTGTATCTAAAAAATGCACAGCATAGATATAGTAGGCTTGTAAAAAAGTTCCTATACTTGCTACATAACCAACATCGCCAATTTTTGCTAAAACTTCTCCAATTTCTCGACCAGGAAAAGTACCATCATTTTTGATAAGTTTCTTGATTCGGACTTTTTCACCAATTTCAAAAATTGGCGGAGAATCTATTTCTATTTCATCGCGTTGCATGGGAATACCTCTGTTCACGGACTAAATTCACAAGTTCTTCTGTGGTGAGATTACGTTTTTTTAGTGTTGATTCATGACGGACTGCATTTAACACAGATTGGGTTGCTTCTGGATTCAAAAAGATACCATTCTGTGCTAATAAATTAGACAATAAATGCCTTCCAGAATGTTTACCTATTACTAAACGACGTTCCCAACCTACTGCTTCTGGTAAATAAGGTTCATAGGTTTCTGGGTTTTTCATCACCCCATGAGTATGAATTCCAGACTCGTGAGTAAAGGTATTTTCACCGACAATTGCTTTCCAGGGAGGAACATTTGCACCGGCAGCATGAGCGACTAATTTAGACAGTTTCAACAAATGTTGAGTATCAATGTCCAAATCAATTTTGTAGATACATTTGAGAGCCATGATAACTTCTTCTAAAGCGGCGTTTCCTGCTCTTTCACCTAAACCATTGACGGTGGTATTTACAGAAACAGCACCAGCTTTAAGACCGGCAATTGCGTTAGCTGTTGCCAGTCCAAAATCATTATGAGTGTGAATCTCTACAGGAATTGATAAAATAGATACTAATTGTTTAACTTTCAGGTGAGTTCCGAAGGGATCAAGAACGCCAACGGTATCACAAAAACGAAATCTAGATGCACCCCATTCTTGGGAATATAAAGCTACATCTTCGAGAAAACTAGGATCTGCTCTAGAAGAATCTTCTCCTCCCACTGCAACCCAAAGACCATGATCAAGAGCAAAGTTAATACAGTCTTTTAATCGTTGCAAACTGACTCGCCATTGACTATGAAATTTAGCAGCAATTTGAATACCAGAAACGGGAATAGCAATATGTACTCTTTTTAATCCACAAGCAATAGAGGCTTTTATATCAGAGATTACAGCGCGATTCCAACCTAGTAATTTAGCATCTAAATCTAAATTGTTAATGGTTGTAATGGCATTAATTTCTTCTTGCCCCATAGCAGGAATACCTACTTCTAATTCAGGTACACCAATGGCATCAAGAAATTTAGCGATCGCCACTTTTTCTTGTAAGTTAAAGGCAACTCCTGCTGCCTGTTCTCCATCCCGCAATGTAGTATCATTAATAATGATTTTGCTCATCTCAAACATACCTCTAGCAGAGTTTTTACTGTAAGTATTCAGCGGTTAATATCTAGCTTTTTAACTGTGAATCTAAAAAGCATTAATTGATCATCTATTGATTGATCAAATCTTTTTAACCATGAATTATTACTAATTACTAATACCCTTTAAGGCTATAATTTCTAGAATTCATAGAGATTAAATAAATATTAAACTTTTCTAGATAACAGCTAAAAATGCCACCAGTTATTAGAGGATGTTTATAATATTTAATTATTGATCAATAACTCACACCACATCTGTATGATAGGAGACTAAAATTTAGTATCGTTTAAGAATGTTTTTTCTTCTTTTGATTAGGAGTCTCAACAAATAGCCAGTAGCTAATATAGCTATTAGTAATTCCTGTAAGTAATAGGATACTTAATCCGGCAATTAAACTAGCAATCATAGTATTTACCTAATGGTTAAAAATTCAAGAGTGTTCTACTAACCAATCAAAAATCTTTTCTAACTGCTCTAAATCAATGAAACCATACTGCCAAAGCAACATTGGTATGGGGCCTTGATCAAATTCACGATGTCGCAAGGCAACAGCAATATCTGCTTGAGGAAGTTCCAATTCATTGTGTAGAAAGTGGAGTAATTTATTATCGCTGCTACGGTTTACCATAATTTGACTTTGAAAATGTGACAGTAGATCAGATTAAATGAAAAACTAATATTCCTATATTTAACAGGTAATTTCACTCTGTATAGGCAGAGAAAATGTCAGAGAATTTGAGATTTAGCAGAGTGAGTGAAACCTAAGCTTAGGTTAAAATCCTTCAGTCTGCAAGGTTTTTTGTGAGTAAACAATAACTTAGATTTTGCAGAGGACAAATACAGATTGGATCATGAATTTACATCTGTTATTGTATTGATTAGACATTTGATAATTTGCAAATTGTTATCATTTACTCAATAGTTTGACTCCAACAAACTTCTAACCATGCCAGCAATTCACAACGGGAAGCTATAAATTGCATGACTGTACTGTGAACAAGCATTGCTTCTTGTAAAGTATTTACTTGTACTCGTAAAGAACCATCCGCAGGACAGGAACAAGTAATCATTAAATCTTGCAAACGGTGATAAACTTGCCATCTATCGCTGAGAGGAATATCTAAAATTTGTTCATTTGAGAACATAGTTTAATGATCCTCATGTTGCTGATGATTATTTATGGTTTGCAGTTGTTGTTCTAGTTTTTCAATTCTCGAAAGCAAAGAACGAATGATACCTGCTTCTACATCCGGTAATTTGCCATGTTCCAAAGGAGAAATACGTTTATTTTGTTTTTGGGAAATAATCCGTCCAGGAATACCAACTACGGTAGAATCTGGAGGAACATCCCGTAAAACTATTGAACCTGCACCAATTCGCACGCGATCGCTAATTTGAATATTTCCTAATACTTTCGCACCCGCACCCACAACTACATGATTTCCCACAGTAGGATGACGTTTACCGCTTTCTTTCCCTGTTCCACCGAGAGTTACACCTTGATAAATCAGTGTATAATCACCGACAATGGCAGTTTCTCCAATGACAACTCCCATACCGTGATCAATAAATACACCTTTACCAATTTTTGCCCCTGGGTGAATTTCAATACCTGTAAAAAATCTTCCCAAATGAGAAATTAAACGGGGAATAAAACCCACTTTGCGGATGTGTAACCAATGTGCAAAACGGTGGCAACATAAAGCATGAAAGCCAGGATAACAAAAGATTATTTCTAACCAATTGCGTGCGGCCGGATCACGCTCAAAAATAATCCGAAAATCACTCATTAATGGCTCAAATAAATCGCCAGAGAGTATATTTTTCTGCGAGTCTGTATTTGCAGTTTGGGTTTTGAGACTGTCTAGAGACTGTTGCATCGTTACTGTCTGGTTTAAAGAGCCAAGTTGTATTTTTATGCTTATACCAGATGACTCAAAAGCAAAGGAAAATGCACATATGGATTAGATTTATTGAATTTATTATGTTTGCACTCAAAGGTTGAATATCCTATTTAATATAACTTTACATTTTTTATGAGGATAGGGGTACTAGATTTTTATCACAGGGGTATTGGTATTTCTGGGGGTAGGGTCGCAGCTTTTTTGTACTCAAGATAAATCTGTTTGCCTGGGATATTTGCAGCAGTTTAGGCAAGATATTTTTAGCTATATTAAGTTGTACTCATTGACCCAGAAAAGTCATGTTGATGACAGTAAATATGGGCTTTGTGTATTTGCTATTACTATTATTAGTTTAGAGTTTTGGTAGTTAAAATCTTGGTTTCTTTATTTTGTTTTAGGATTTTTTGTTTGTAGGTGGGAAGGGGGATATCGGGGGATTAGAAAATATTTGATACATAATGAGAGGCTTTTCAAACATCCTCTAAGGTAAAACAGGATTTTTTACTTTCGCGTATGGGGAATTGATTGCATATCTGCACGTCTGTAGCTGGCGGGAGACATTTTTTAATTAGAATATTGAGTATAAGATAAGACTCGATCTATGTTTTATCGTGATGTGAGGGTTGTAAATCCTCCGTATCTAATATTTCAAAAAAAAGTTCGCTGTTGGCGAAACTATTTTACAAGACTATGTTATAGTAACTTTGGTCGGGTTAAAGGAGATATTTGTCACTCACTGGATCGCTCACTACGATCTGAGGAAGATTTATAATCTTCTACCGTATTTTGTCACTAACAGTCAGTGAACATACTTCGTCAGCTACTCAACGGTAAACGACTTAAGGGCGTAAACTCAACTGAGATAAGCAATGAAGCAAGACTACTGAAGGAGCAGTGTACAATCGCAGCCAAGGCAAAGCGGCTGCGCCAAGTATAAGGAGGATTAAAACTGCCGTTCTCCGGGTTTGTTTAAGGCAAAGCTTATTCGCGTTCAGCGCATAAGTGTAATCAAACCCATAGGTAAAGAGGTTCAATATGAACAATCAACTTCCCGACAAACGGCAGGAGCAGTTGAAAAAGCGTAAAAGCAAGCGGTGGCTGAAGTGGCTCCGTAAACCTAAAACGCTTCGTCTGTTGTTTCAAATCGGTCAAGTCATTTTCAAACTACTGAAGTGGCTATTCGATTGGTTTTAGGACTAGACTGCTAACTCTTCTATACTACTTTTGAGCAAACCCTACAGCTAAGGAAGACTGATTATGTTAAATGAGGCTTTAAGGTTGATGAGGGTATTTTATGATTTGCGACAAAAGGAGTTAGCGGGGAAACTAGGAATATCTAAGTCATATATTTCCGAGATTGAATCAGGGAAAAAGATTCCAACGCTTGATTTACTCAATCGTTATTCGGAGTTTTTTGATATACCTGTTTCATCGATTATGTTCTTTTCCGAGAGCTTAAATAAAGATGTGAAAACAGAAAAATTGAGGACGTTTGTATCTTCTAAAATTATTGCAATCCTCAATTTCATTGCTGAAAGGTCTGGTCATGCTTATGCCGAAGAGTAAAAAAACAAAGTATAAATTAGACCAATCACCTTTCTATTATTTGCAAACCAAGAAAAAGCTTGCAAACCTCCTGAACTTAAAACTCACCAATCTCAAACAACTTACTCTGTCTAAGGATTTATATACAGAGAAAGAATTTTTTGACCCACAGAGAAATAAACCTCGTCTTGTGGAAAAACCAAAACCTGAACTAAAGCAGGTTCAGAAATGTATTGAAGAACTTTTGAAGCGCATAGAAATCCCGAACTACATTCATGGACCAGCGAAGGGATGTTCTTATGTTAGTAATGCAAAGGCTCACATAAACAGTCTTGAAGTAAGAAGTCTTGACATCAAGAAGTATTTTCCATCTACAGCATCAAAACGCATTTATTGGTTTTTCCATAAACGGATGAAATGTTCTTCGGATGTCGCTGGGATTTTAACAAAACTTTCAAGCTACAAAGAGCATTTGCCCACTGGAAGTCCGTTAAGTCCGCTCTTGTCTTACTTTGCCCATATAGATATGTGGGAAGAGATCAATGAGATTGTTGAACTAGCAGGTTGCACTCTCACTGTTTATGTGGATGATGTTACAATCTCTGGAACTCATGTAAGCGATAAACTAATTTGGCAAATTAAAAAGAAGTTTCATGGTTACGGATTACTCAGTAACGATACAAAAGAAAAAGACTACAGAGGCAAAAAATCATCTGAAGTAACCGGGGTCATTATTAAAAAAGGTATTTTAAAGCTACCTAACCGACAACATAAAAAAATGTATGAGATTAGGAAAGAAATTTGTGCAGAGCCAGATATTCATAAGCGTAATAAATTGCAGGAACAGTTGAAGGGATTGAGATCAAACGAAAGGCAAATCAAGAATGCTAATGATATTCAGGCAGATAAAACTTGAATACATGGAATGAAATATGCTGTATTAATTGTACGGTAAGTTAGATACGTGAGTAAATCAGAATTAAAAGAAAATAATCTTTCTGCACCGTAACCCACCATTTACCACCAATCCCAAATTTTTATTAATACAATTCTAAACAATCCAGATTTGGATTATCAGGCAATGTTTGAATTACCTCCACCCCAGAACGCAGTAGAGATTCAACCTCTTTTGTTGGTGCATTTCCACAGCGTAACCATATAACTTTAGGTGGAGAACCATACAAACGGTTTCTCTATGTATAAAAGATAAAATGAACTACAAAAATTCAATATTATTGAACATATATTCAGGTTCTAAACATTCCCATACTAAAACTAAATCACTGATGACTTTTCCAATTGACTGACGTTTTTGGCGAGCATAGATAATACCACAATGTTCAATTCCTGTAGCAGCTAAACTCAGAAAATCATCATCAAAGGTAAAAATAACTCGTTGTTGAGAAACAGCAAAAGCTAATTGTTGTTCATCAAATGTACCAATTAACCCTTTTTCTGGAGAAGTTGTAACATCAATTCCTCTCATTCTCAAACCGATCGCTATAGCATTACCAACATTTTCATCAAGGTGAAACTTAATCTTGTTTGACATTTTCACCCTTTAAAATCTTTTCCACTAAAGATGGTTTATCCCCTTGCAATTGTTTAGCAAAATTTTCCCCTTCTTCAATTTGCTGTCTGATTTCTTCTCTGTGATCATGGTAATAAGTCAAAGCTGCATAAACATCTGCTAAAGTAATACTAGGATATTGATAAATAATCTCATCAGGTGACATTCCCATTCTGTCATGCCAAATAATAATATCCTGAACTTTGATCCGATGTCCCGCAATACGTGGTTTTCCTCCACATACTCCCGGAGTAATAACTATATGTTCTTTGCTAACAGATAAAGTAGTCATAATCTGTGATTTTTATAAATCACCTCATATTATATCACATTAAATTATTTATTCAACCTGAACCGTAAAGATGTTTATAAACAATGATTTTATGTTATCAGATTTTCTCGATGATTTAAAAAGTGCTGATTTAGTTGGTATTTCCTTAAATCCTCAAAACCTGGGATTACGTCTTGATTTTACTTTTGGTCTTGAAGCGGATGATGTAGCCATTGAATTTTACCACATTATTCACCTGGTTTTTTCTCAACCTCTAAATACAGAAGATGAGGATATTTGTTTTTGGGTAGGAGAAGTTGAACTCAAAGAAATTGAAAATAATATCCAGGAATATTTATCTAAATCCTATCCATTTGTAAATCAAAATCAAGTAGATAACACCAATTGAAAATCTCTAATTTATTTTCATTTACAAGGTGATATTTGTTTAGAGGTTGTTTGTAAAAATTATAAAACTTTTCAACAAGTAAGGAATTAAATAATTTCCTCAACCATCTTCGCTCCTTTGCCTCTACCCTCCGGGATCTCCTGACGGAGATTGCGCGAAACTTATTTCTGTAATTAACTAACAATTGCAATAGCAATTTTCCCCACTGTCCTTTCCCCCTCACTATAACGATGAGCTTCAGTTAATTCTTGTAACGGATATATGCAATCAATCACAGTCCGTAATTTCCCAGTTTCTATTAAATCTTTTAAATAAATTAAATCTTTACTATTGGGTTTTTCTAACACAATTTTCGCCTTTTGACCAGGAAGAAACGCAGTTAACACACTCTGCAAAATTACTTCGGGAATCGGCAATGTTGAAATATAAACCCCATTTGGCTTTAAGACCTTTCTACAATCAGCAAATGTTTTTTTAGCAACAGCATCAAAAATAATATCGTACTGTAAATTACCCTTGGTAAAATCCTCTTGGGTATAGTCAATCACTAAATCTGCATTTAAAGACTTGACCAAATCCAAATTTCTGGTACTGCAAACACCAGTTACATTAGCTCCTAACGCCTTAGCAATCTGTACTGCAAAGATGCCCACACCGCCAGATGCACCATTAATCAAGACATTTTGACCTGATTTGATATTTCCTAAGTCTCGCAATGCTTGGAGAGACGTTAACGCCGCTAAAGGTACGGTGGCTGCTTCTTGGTAACTCATATTTATAGGTTTGGTAGCTGCTAAATTTTCGGGGATAGCAGCAAATTCCGCATAAGCGCCACCAGGAAAGCTGGTACTACCATAAATAGGATCTCCTACTTGAAAGCCCGTCACCTGTGAACCAACTTCCACTACCTCTCCAGCAACATCAAAACCGAGAATTAAAGGAAATTTGTTTCCAGTCAAAATACTCAACATTCCCTTGCGGGTTTTCCAGTCAATGGGGTTAACACTACTAGCATGAACCTTGACAAGTAATTGATCTGGTTTAATTGGCGGTTTTGCCACCTCTTCATATTTAAGGACTTCAGGAGAACCATAACCACGGATAACAATAGCTTTCATTACATTTATCCTTTTTATATCTGTTTATCATAAATATATTGTAGCGATCGCCAAAAGTTCATGGTGATTAATTTTTACCTATTTTCTATCAACGGATTTGATATTATTTCTCATTCCCTATCCTCCTTTACCTCTACCCAATTACCTATTTCCTGCATAAAATAAATGATATTACTTGCAAATTATCTGCATTAAGAGTTATGCTTTTATTAAAGCCTGAATCATCCACAGGTATTTAGGAAGACGAAAAGTTAAAAGAAGATTAACTGCATTTTTAACAAAAAAAAAATGCTATGTTATATACAGAAACCTTTTTAATAATTATCTGAAGCAGTTCGGCTAACCTCACTCCATTAATTGGCCTCAAATTGACTGAAAATAAAGACTTTTAGTAGTATGAGATAGTTATTTGAGTACCTTGTAAATATAACTGCAAATTCATCAGAAATTCTCCCAATCCTTGATAGGACTTGGGTTGTGAATGAGTACAAAGAAATCCTCAACCCCGCTTCATAAATACTCGTACCCTCACATAAAAATACTTGTACCCCTACCCGAAAAAAAATTATTTAATCTTTGTAATCCTGATAAATACTGGGATGAATAAATCTGAGTACACAGGTAATATATCCAATAAATTCTATCCTCAAGGTAGCAAAAACCTATTTAAACAGTGCTGCTATAAATCATTTATCGCCAATCACTTAACGCTCCTTAACAAAAGAGAGGCAAAAAGTGAGTGGAGGGATGAGATAGCACCATGCCTGAAGTGAATGGAAGTCGCGGCTGTACCAACCAAGTCTACCCTAGACCCAAAGTTTATACACACCAGCCGAAGCGATTATCCGCCCACTACTGTATTAATTTGGGATCTTAGATTTGCAGATTTTGGAGAAAAATTCCCTAAAATTTTCAATCTAGAATAGCCAAATTAAGCCATGGGGCAGAATAAGTAACAGACGCGACTTTCAGTTCATAGGCATTGGAAGTAGCAACGGCATCTCCCACAGTGGCTATTTAGTCCACCGAACCCTTGCGAAATCAATGACACAACCGGCTACAGGACTCCTCACCTCCTCCGAACAGGAAGCTAATATCAACGCCAAATCTGGTGGTTGTGGTTGCGACAGCAGCACAGTCCCAGAAATGGATGAAAAACTCAAAGAACGCATCGCTAACCACCCCTGTTATAGCGAAGAAGCCCATCACCATTATGCAAGGATGCACGTTGCTGTTGCCCCAGCTTGCAACATACAATGTAACTATTGTAACCGCAAGTATGACTGTGCTAACGAAAGCCGTCCTGGAGTAGTAAGCGAATTACTCACACCAGAAGAAGCTGCACACAAAGTATTGGTGATAGCAGGTAAAATTCCTCAAATGACAGTTTTGGGAATTGCTGGACCTGGAGATCCTTTAGCAAATCCAGAAAAAACATTTCGTACCTTTGAGTTGATCGCAGATAAAGCCCCAGATATTAAGCTTTGCTTATCAACAAATGGTTTGATGCTACCTGAATATATAGACCGTATCAAACAATTAAATATAGATCACGTTACCATCACCCTTAACACCATTGATCCAGAAATAGGCGCGCAAATCTATTCTTGGGTTCACTATAAACGCAAACGTTATAAAGGTGTAGAAGGTGCTAAAATTCTGCTAGAAAAGCAGATGGAAGGATTACAGGCTTTAAAAGAAGCTGATATTTTGTGTAAAGTTAATTCTGTGATGATTCCCGGAGTTAATGATAAACATTTAGTGGAAGTTAACAAAGCAATTCGTGAAAAAGGTGCATTCCTGCACAATATCATGCCGCTAATTTCTGCACCAGAACATGGTACACATTTCGGGTTAACCGGTCAACGTGGACCAACAGGAAAAGAACTCAAAGAAGTTCAAGATAACTGTGCTGGTAACATGAAAATGATGCGTCACTGTCGTCAGTGTCGAGCCGATGCGGTAGGATTATTAGGAGAAGACCGCAGCCAGGAATTTACTAAAGATAAATTCTTGGAAATGTCCCCAGAATATAACCTAGAAACTCGCCAAGAAGTACACGAAGGAATTGAAAAATTCAGAGAAGAAATCAAACTAGCAAAAGCAAAAGTTCAGGCTGACAAACCAACTACTACTAATCAAAAAATTCTCGTGGCAGTGGCTACTAAAGGTGGTGGATTAGTTAACCAACACTTTGGTCATGCTAAAGAATTTCAAGTCTACGAAGTAGATGGAAATGAAGTACGTTATGTTGGTCATCGTCGAATTGATCAATATTGTCAAGGTGGATACGGTGAAGAAGCTACCGCAGACAATATAATGAAAGAAATTGCAGATTGCCAAGCGGTTTTAGTTTCTAAAATAGGTAACTGTCCCAAAGAGAAATTAAACGCAGCCGGCATACAGACTGTTGAAGCTTATGACGTAATTGAAAAAGTTGCTTTAGAGTTTTACGAGCAGTATGTAAAGGCTAATCAGTAATAGATATTAATGCCAATTACGAATTACGAATTACGAATTACGAATTACGAATTACGAATTACGAATTGGCATCTCTCTTCACCCATTACTACAGCCCAAAACCCCTAAAGGAGAAATAATCATGGCTTACACAATTACTGGCCAATGTATTTCCTGCAACCTTTGTGTGTCTGTATGTCCTAATGGTGCAATTCAAGAAGTTGAAGGTAGACACATAATAGACTCGGAACGTTGTACAAACTGCGCTGATAGTATTTACACAGTACCCCAATGTAAAGCAGTTTGTCCTACTGCTAATGGTTGTGTAGAACAACTAAGTGATTACTGGGAAAATTGGTTTGCTACATACAATCGTGTTATGGCGAAGTTAACCAATAAACAAGATTATTGGGAACGCTGGTATAACACTTATTCCCAGAAGTTATCTGAACAATTGAAAAAACAACAAGTAGTGGCTTAGTTAATAGGTGACAGGTGACAGGTGACAGTAAAAAGGCAAGAGTTTATTCTTACCAATCACCAATTACCTATTACCAATTACCTAAATCCAATAAGTAATAAATCATAACTAATAACTAATGAGCGCAATGTTAAAGAATTGCATCTATCTAGATAATAATGCAACTACTAAAGTAGATCCTCAAGTGATCGAGGCTATGTTACCTTACTTGAGTGACTACTATGCTAATCCTTCTAGTATGCACACTTTTGGCGGTCAACTTGCCAAAGATGTGAAAAAAGCTAGGGAAAATGTTGCAGCTTTACTAGGTGCAGAAGAGTCGGAAATTATCTTTACAAGTTGTGGAACTGAAGGTGATAATGCTGCTATTAAAGCTGCGTTATTAGCTCAACCAGAAAAACGTCACATCATCACTTCCCAAGTAGAACATCCAGCGGTTTTAAATGTCTGCAAACTATTAGAAACCCAAGGTTATCAAGTTACTTATTTGTCTGTTAATAGTAAGGGACAAATTGATCTGAATGAGTTAGAAGCTGCTCTGACTGGCAACACTGCTTTAGTAACAGTAATGTATGCCAATAATGAGACCGGCACAATTTTTCCCATTGAAGAAATTGGTGCTAGAGTTAAAGAATATGGAGCAATCTTTCACGTTGATGCAGTACAAGCGGTAGGTAAAGTACCCTTGAATATGAAGACCAGTACAATTGATATGTTAACAATATCTGGTCATAAAATTCATGCTCCTAAAGGTATTGGTGCTTTGTATGTGAGACGTGGTGTGAGATTCCGTCCTTTCTTAATAGGTGGACACCAAGAAAGAGGTCGCAGGGGAGGTACAGAAAATGTTCCCGGTATTATTGCTTTAGGTAAGGCTGCGGAACTGGAACTGTTAAACTTGCAAGAGGCAACTAAGAGAGAAATAAAGTTGCGCGATCGCTTGGAAAAAGCCTTACTTGAAAAGATTCCCGACTGTGAAGTAAATGGTGATGTCAAGAATAGATTACCTAATACTTCTAACATTGGTTTCAAGTACATTGAAGGTGAAGCAATTCTGTTACTTTTGAATAAGCATGGTATTTGTGCTTCTTCCGGTTCTGCTTGTACTTCTGGTTCTTTAGAACCGTCTCATGTTTTACGAGCAATGGGTTTACCTTACACTACTTTACATGGTTCAATTCGCTTCAGTCTTTGTCGCTACACCACTGAGGAAGAAGTTGATCAAGTAATAGCTGTAATGCCAGAAATTGTGGAAAAACTCCGGGCTTTATCTCCCTTCAAAAATGATGATGCCGGTTGGTTAAAACAGCAAGAGCAAACTTTAGTAAATAGGTAATGTGTAATAGGTAATGGGTAATAGGAAATATCTGATTTCAATTACCAATTACCAATCACCAGTTACCAATCGCCAATTAGCAATTACCAATTAGCAACTATGTGGGACTACACTGATAAAGTATTAGAATTGTTTTACGATCCTAAAAACCAAGGTACAATTGAAGATAATCATGAACCTGGTGTTAAGGTTTCTGTTGGGGACGTAGGCAGTATCTCTTGTGGTGATGCTTTAAGATTACATTTGAAAGTTGAAGAAGCAACCGATAAAATTCTTGATGCTCGCTTTCAAACCTTTGGTTGCACCAGTGCGATCGCTTCTTCTAGTGCTTTAACTGAAATGGTTAAAGGTCTAACTTTAGATGAAGCTTTGAAGGTGACAAATAAGGAAATTGCTGATTATTTAGGTGGTCTACCTGAAGCGAAAATGCACTGTTCTGTTATGGGTCAGGAAGCTTTAGAAGCTGCGATCTATAATTACAGAGGCATTCCTTTAGAGGCACATGATGACGATGATGAAGGTGTCCTAATCTGTAGCTGTTTTGGAATAACTGATGCTAAGATAAAGAAAGCAGTCAGACATAATAATCTCTTCAGTGCAGAACAGGTAACAAATTATGTAAAAGCTGGTGGCGGATGCGGTTCTTGTTTAGCGAAGATTGATGATATAATAAAGGAAGTTAAGCAAGAGTACGAGAAAGAAATCGCAAGTACAAATAGCGTACCAGCTAACACGAAAGATTCAACATTAGGACAACAAAAGCCATTAACTAATGTCCAAAGAATCGCCCTAATTCAGAAGGTATTAGATGAAGAAGTCCGACCCGTTTTAATCGCCGATGGGGGAGATGTGGAACTTTATGATATTGAAGGCGATAAAATCAAAGTAATTCTGAAAGGTGCTTGCGGTTCATGTTCTAGCAGCACTGCAACTTTGAAAGTTGCGATTGAATCAAGATTACGCGATCGCATCAGCAAAGACATCATTGTTGAAGCAGTTTAGTAAACAAACTCTAATAGTAAGGGTTTAGCAATTCTAAACCCCTACACCTGACAAAAGAAAATTCTTTACAACTCCATAAACACTATGTACACAACATTAATTCTATGTTTGGTAGAGCGCTCGCCACCATAGCGACGTTCTATACACGCTCACTGCCGTAGATACAAGGCGTGAGAAATCCACAAACAAAAGACCAGTAAACCAAACTAATACTAGGAAAGAACAATGAGCGACGAAAAAATTAGACAGATAGCATTCTACGGCAAGGGCGGTATCGGTAAGTCCACCACTTCTCAAAACACCCTTGCAGCTATGGCTGAAATGGGTCAACGCATCATGATCGTAGGTTGTGACCCTAAAGCTGACTCTACCCGTTTGATGCTTCACTCTAAGGCTCAAACCACAGTATTACACTTGGCTGCTGAAAGAGGTGCTGTTGAAGACCTCGAACTCCATGAAGTAATGTTGACTGGTTTCCGTGGTGTTAAGTGTGTTGAATCTGGTGGTCCAGAACCCGGTGTAGGTTGTGCTGGTCGTGGTATTATCACCGCTATTAACTTCTTAGAAGAAAACGGTGCTTACACAGATTTAGATTTCGTATCCTACGACGTATTAGGTGACGTTGTATGTGGTGGTTTTGCTATGCCTATCCGTGAAGGTTAAGGGGGGGTTATTTAGGGTTTTTGTTGGTGCAATTGGTTGGAAATTTTGATTTTTTTATGCCCTATTTTTGCCCTGGGAATTGTTGGGTAAATGGGGTTTTTGTTGGGGTTTTATTGTTTTGTTTACCCTATTTTTTACCTTGTGTCAAGGGGAATACTTGGTTTTTGATAAATGGGTTACTGATTGGTGGTTTATAATTGATTGATAGGTTAAATAAGTTCATTACATATTTACCCTATTTTATTAGTAGATGTTCTCTAAATTGACTACTTCTTATTTTTAACAAAAGTATTTATGTTCAAATTTTACATATAATTTGTTAATCTGTATATCTGAACTTAAATTGCTATAAGAAAAAATCTAGGACAAAACCATCGTGCCAACCCTGTCAACCGTTGATAATTCCATAAATATTGGTACTCAACCATACTATACCACTAATTTAGGTGCTGCTTACTTAGGAAATAGCCTAGAACTGATGGCAGAACTACCTGATGAGAGTATTGATTTAATTTGCACATCTCCACCATTTGCGCTAGTGCGTAAAAAAGAATACGGTAACGTAGATGCTCATGAATATATTGAATGGTTTGAAACCTTTGCTCGTCAATTCTACCGGATTCTGAAACCTCAAGGATCATTAGTAATAGATATTGGTGGTACTTGGCAAAAAGGGGTTCCAGTGCGATCGCTCTATCATTTTGAGCTAGTTATAGAACTATGCAAACCCAAGTTAAAAGGAGGACTGGGTTTTTATCTTGCACAAGAGCTTTTTTGGTATAACCCAGCAAAACTTCCTACCCCTGCTGAATGGGTGACAGTGCGTAGAGAACGGGTAAAAGATGCTGTAAATACTGTTTGGTGGTTATCGAAAGATCCCCATCCAAAAGCAAGTAATAAGCGAGTTTTACGCCCTTATAGTGATGCAATGAAAAACCTGTTAAAAAATGGGTATGAAGCAAAACTGCGTCCATCTGGCCATGATATTTCTACTAAATTTAAAAATGATCGCGGTGGTGCAATTCCTCCAAATATTATTTCTGATTCTGAATTTGGTCTATCTACATTAATTGGTAAACCAATATTAGCTGAATTTAATTGGATTTTAGAAAATGATATGGGACAACCTGTAAATGTCATTTCTGCTTCTAATACTGCCTCTAATGATTATTATCAAAGACGCTGTAAAGAAGAAGGAATTAAACCTCATCCTGCTCGCTTTCCTCAAGCATTACCTGAATTTGTCATTGGACTTTGTACAGAACCAGGTGATTTAGTTTTAGACCCATTTGCTGGCTCAAATACTACAGGGCGCGTTGCGGAAACACTAGAGCGACGTTGGTTAGCATTTGAATTAGATGAAAATTACATTCAATCATCAAAATTTAGATTTGAAAATGATGCTCCATTAGTTGTTAATCCCCTGAGAGATAGAGAAGCACTCAAAACAAAAGCTTTAAATTTAGCTCCTGAATTTAATAAAGTTTCCCAAAAAATTGATCAAAATACACCCTATCAACTAGACCTATTTCAATCACATAATAATAACATGACAGAGCAGAAATTAAAGTTTACCTATGGGCATCAGTTTGAACCAAAAACCATGAAATTAACTGATTTGGTAGAACTATGTATATCTTATCAACCAGATCGTCGAGCTTTACAAAATGCTATTGCCAAAAAATATTATTCCCAGCACTCAACACAAAATACTTCACAGAAAGAAGATAATCGTAGTAAATTGGCTATGAATACATTTCTTTCTTTGCGTGCTTATAAATTAGTTGAATCTACAGAAAATGATGATTGGCAGTATCAAGTATCTACCCTTGGTAATGAGCTTTTAGAACATAAAAATGATCCCCAAGAAGTAGCTATCATTTTTGCCCGTCATATCCTGACAAACTTAACAGGAATGTCACTTTTAAAAGCAATAGAAGCAATAAATAGCAGAGGTGATCAACCAAAACTAGATTTAATTGGTTATGAATTACAGGAAATGGGTTATTCTATATCTCCCAATGCCATATATGTTAGCACTATGCGGCAATGGCTACAAGAAGCTGGAGTATTTGAAAAACAATATCAAATTAACTGGGATCAAGTATATGATATCTTGGAACTTGACAAGGATTATATTGATGAACTGTACACACTCACTTCAGAACAAAAATATTTCTTGTTGGCAATGCTTCAGATGAGCATTACAGAATTAACAAAATGGAATGATATTGTTAAATATGCCATCAGCGTTTATAAAGTAAGATTTCCATCCAAATCATTTGTTAAAGATATTATTCAACCCTTGGTAAATACAGGGCTAATTGAAACTGAGAAAACTACAGGTGGACGGGGTGCTAAACCCAATCTTGTCAAACTTACTGAGAAAGCACAGAAAGAATTGCTGTCTAAACTGGTAGAATCTATTGCAGATATAACAGAAATATCCCAAACTGAACTAAATCGTAGTTTTGATAATGTTGTCCAAGACCTAGATCATCCTGATAAGCATATTAAGGGTAAAGCCCTAGAATTGCTGGCAATTTGGATGATTCGTTTAACTAGCTTACGGTTTACAAAATGGCGTAAACGAGATTATGAGACAGGCCAAGGTGAAGTAGATGTATTAGCAGCTTCAGATCGCTTTGTTTATCACCGTTGGCAAATTCAATGTAAAAATACCAAACGGGTAGATGTGGAAGTATTAGCTAAAGAAGTCGGGATGACTTTTGTAACTGGTGCTGATGTAGTGATGATTGTAACTACTGGAGAATTTACTAGAGATGCTTTTCAATATGCTTATAGAATGATGGAAGTTTCTCGTTACTATATGGTATTGATTCAAAAAGAAGATATTGAGGCAATTAAGGAAGATAAAACCAACATCATTAAAATTTTAGATAAGCGGGCGCGGCGTGTATTTGCTAAAAAAGAATTAGGAATGATAGATCAGGAAATTGATGAAATTGAAGAAGAAGAAGCATCGCTGACTGATTTCGATGCTGAATTTAATGAAGATTAAAATGCTATAGGCGATCGCATTTTCGGTGTTGTGGGTTGTGAGGTGCGATCGCTTTTCTGGTGTTGTAGTTTGATAGCGATGTTATCTTAATATTATCCTATCCATTTTACAATATGCCATTAAATGAATTACTACCTCAAGTTAGTCAACTATCTCACGAAGACAAATTGCGTCTTATTCATTTTCTATTATTAGCCGTAGCAAAAGAAGAAGGATGTAATTTAGAATCTCCAGATTATCAATCACAGGAAAAATTATTACTAGAGCAACTAGCATCTACTGAAGCAATTGTTTGGTCTCCTTATGATGCTCACGAAGCTGCCCAAACATTATCTGATATGCTAACAGCAGCAAAGGAAAAAGAGCTTTTTTGGTGTTGTGGTTTGAGAGATGCTAAAATTGTTGAAGGTTAATTAGTTGTTCAACAATTACAATAAAAGTTGAATCCTGTGGAGTTAATATAATGAAAAACTCAATTTCTAATCACTTCACTATTGAAATTGAACAAGAAGAAGATGGACGTTGGATAGCAGAAATTTTAGAAATACCTGGTGTTTTAGCTTATGGTTCAACTCAACAACAAGTAATCTCTAATGTGCAAGCTTTAGCTTTGCGAGTAATTGCTGATAAACTCGAACATGGGGAAATTTGTTTAAAATAAAATAAGTTTCACATTTATAAAATACAGGGTTTTTTTATTTGTGCCTAAAAAGATTCGAGAACTAAAAGCTAAACTATTAAAAGCTGGCTTTACTTACAGACCAGGTAAAGGAAGTCATACAGTTTGGAGTCATGCCAGTTTATCCTATAGTTTGATATTATCAGGGAAAGACGGAGCAGATGCAGATCGATATCAGGAACGTGATGTAAGAAATGCCCTCAGAGACTTAGAAAATTTAAATCAAAAGGAAGAATAATTATGAATCACCATTACAGTATATTAATTCAATGGTCAAACGAAGATCAGAAATATGTAGTCAGTTTTCCAGAGTTCGGTCCTTATGCCCATACTCACGGAGACACTTATGCCGAAGCCTTAAAGCATGGAGAAGAAGTATTAGAACTTTTGATTGAGGAATATCAATTACAAGGAAGAACATTACCACAACCTTTAATGGTAGGCTCTACTATGATAATTGGTCAGTAGTTTTTATTTCCCATTTTTCATCATCTAAACTAATCTATCTATAGAGTAAATCACAATATTTAAGACTAATATCCATGACTGAAAATCGCACCTCCGTCCAAAATCTAGCCCAGCAATATATCGAAGCGGGAAAACCAAAAGAGTGGTTTGAAATCCTTTACTCCCAAGCTAATAACGATGAAAAACTTGTTCCTTGGGCAAATATGCAACCTAATCATAACCTACTACAATGGTTAGATGATCATCAGATTCAAGGTCAAGAAAAAACAGCATTAGTAATTGGTTGTGGTTTAGGAGATGACGCAGAAGAATTAGCAAAACGTGGTTTTCAAGTCACAGCTTTTGATATTTCTCCCTCAGCTATAAAATGGTGTAAAAATAGATTTCCTAATTCTTTAGTTAATTATCTAGTAGCTGATTTATTCCATCCTCTTGCTGAGTGGAATCAAACTTTTGATTTTATTTTAGAATCCTATACACTGCAATCATTACCAACATCATTAAGTTCACAATCTATGCCTTTAATAGCGAATTTTCTCGCTCCTGAAGGAATATTATTGATAATTTGTCGGGGTAGAAATCCAGAAGAAAAACTAGAAAAAGTCCCCTATCCATTAACTAAAAATTACCTGATGCAATTTGTAGATGTAGGTTTATCTCTTCAACAATTTGAGGATTATTTTGATCAGCAAGACTCACCACCAGGGAGGAGATTTAGAGTAACTTTTAAAAAATAAAATGCACCATACAGCGTCAGGGTAAGCTATCTAATTTGGTGTAGTATGAACTTGACAAAAGAAACAAGATAAGCGGGAGCTAGTAGAGAGTTAGAGTTTTGATTTTTCTCATATTTGATGTTAGGAACTGCAAGTTAGTTTAATTACTAATTAATAACTAAGGTTTACACAATTTTGGTTTCCCATCTGTAATCTTAATCTTTCATTTTCAATTCTCAACCGCTCATTTTCTTTTTCCAACTTAATCAACATATCTTGTAAATCTTCCACTTTCGATTTTTTCTTAATTGCTTCCTCAATTGCAACCTTACGATTTTCCAAACTAAACCACTTTTGATAAATGGATGTGTGCATATTCACAGAATGACCCAAATTATCAGCCGCAGCTTTAATAGGAATTCCCATTAAATGCGCTCGAATTGCCCAAGCGTGACGTAAATCATAGGGTTGAAAATTCACACCCACAAATCTAAACCATCTATCTGTTCCATGTCGTGCAGAATTAATTTCTCTACTTGTAATCTTATCTTTAATTTTGGCTTTTAATAATTCAATTGCTTCTAGATCAGTTTTTAAATTGAACTCTTCTACCCAACGGGGATATAATGGTAAAGCGTCCCTTGCTCCGGTTTTACATTCTTCATTAACTCGCCATGTATTCATGGTATTTTCTGATGATAACCACCAATCTAAATCCGGTTTTACAAAAATTTCAATTGGTCTTAAACCATAGGTTGCTAACATTCCATAAACCCATCTCCACAATTTCCAATTGTTTCTATCTTCCCTATTTGTTAATTTACTAGGACGGTTAATAGAGTAATTTTCAAACTTCAGAAATTCTGTTTCTATTTCTGTATCAGTAGGTATATCCCGCTTACGTTTTGCAGTAGTTTTAATTTTTAAGTTACTTAATTCCGGAACTTCTAAACCAGAACATTTACATAAAACTCGAATGACTTTAATTAATTCATTTTTAACGCTATCAGAAGATGAACAAGTTTGGACAGCTTCAATAAAACTAGCATTTATCGCAGGTTTATCTTTTGGTAGATGTTTTTGGGCAATATAGAAATAACTACTAAAAGTATTTTCACTTTTTAAAGTTCGTTTTCGAGTTTGAAAATAGTTTTGTTCAAATTCTGCAACTAAATCACCAATGATTTTTGCTTTGATTTTATTATGACTTTTGCCTAAATATTTATCTGTCCATTGAAATTGTTTTCTAGCAATCAATGTTCCTAGTTCATTTGCTTCTTCTTCTGCTGTATTTAAACCATCAAAATTAAAAGGAATCCCCAAAGAAATATCATATTGTTTTGTACTGCTACCGTTTTTATCAAAATCCCCTGGTTTAATAGGTAAAGTGCATCTCAACTGTAAAGAATTACCGGATTTTCTGATAGAAACACAAACATTAGCGGCTCTGAGTCTACCATTAATTGCTTTTAATTCTGTGATTAATTTTGCCGTGAGATGATTTTCCTGTTCATTTACTGCTTGCATTCTGCCTAAATATCCCCCATCTGTAATAGCTGTTTGGTGAAAATCGGCAAATGCTTCCTGAGTTCTGTTCATACCCTAGATTTACCCTAATAAAAAAACTGTTTATTCCAGACAATGATTACTGCAAACATAGTCTAAAATGAACATTTTACGGCTATTAGGATCATATCAATAATCTTTTCCGTGAAGGTAAAGCACAAGAAATCTACATCGTTACCTCCGGTGAAATGATGGCGATGTACGCTGCAAACAACATCGCTCGTGGTATTTTGAAATACGCTCACTCCGGTGGTGTACGTTTAGGTGGTTTGATCTGTAACAGCCGTAAAGTTGACCGTGAAGACGAGTTAATCGAAAACTTGGCTAAACGTCTTAACACCCAAATGATTCACTTCGTACCTCGTGACAATATCGTTCAACACGCGGAATTGCGTCGTATGACCGTTAACGAGTACGCTCCTGACAGCAACCAAGGTCAAGAGTACCGCGCATTAGCTAAGAAGATCATCGAAAACAAAAAACTCACCATTCCTACACCAATGGAAATGGATGAATTAGAAGCTCTATTGATCGAATACGGTCTATTAGACGATGATACCAAGAACGCTGACGTAATTGGTAAGGCTGCTGCTGCTAAGTAGTATTCAGTAATTAAGGAACAGGAAAAAGGAAAACTCTACATAATTTCCTTTTTACCTTCCCTTCCCTCCCCTTGGGGATTAATTTCCCCATCCCTATCCATCCAAATATCCAGAATATTTAAGAGAGGCCAGACATGACTCCTCCAGACAAGAAGATTGTTGAAGAAAGAAAAGAACTCATTCAAGACGTTCTTAAAGCTTATCCCGAAAAAGCTGCTAAAAAGCGTGCAAAACACTTAAATGTACACGAAGAAGGTAAATCTGATTGTGGTGTTAAATCTAACATCAAATCCTTACCTGGTGTAATGACCGCTCGTGGTTGTGCTTATGCAGGTTCTAAGGGTGTGGTTTGGGGTCCTATTAAGGACATGATCCACATCAGCCACGGTCCCGTAGGTTGCGGTTACTGGTCTTGGTCTGGTCGTCGTAACTACTACTTAGGTACTACTGGTGTAGATACCTTTGGTACTATGCACTTCACCTCTGACTTCCAAGAACGCGACATCGTGTTTGGTGGAGACAAGAAACTGACCAAATTAATTGAAGAATTAGATGAACTATTCCCCTTAAATCGTGGGGTTTCTATTCAATCTGAATGTCCCATCGGTCTAATTGGGGATGACATCGAAGCAGTAGCTAGAAAGACATCCAAAACAATCGGTAAGCCTGTTATTCCTGTACGTTGCGAAGGTTTCCGTGGTGTGTCTCAGTCATTAGGACACCACATCGCTAACGACATGATTCGTGACTGGGTATTCCCCAAAGCAGATCAAGGTAAGAAAGACGGTACATTGAAGTTTGAAGGTACTCCTTACGACGTAGCAATTATCGGTGACTATAACATCGGTGGTGACGCTTGGGCCAGCCGGATCTTATTAGAAGAAATCGGTTTACGTGTAGTTGCTCAGTGGTCTGGTGACGGTACTATCAACGAAATGTTGATGACCCCCAATGTGAAGATGAACCTCATCCACTGTTACCGCTCGATGAACTACATCAGCCGTCACATGGAAGAAGCTTATGGTATTCCCTGACTGAAATATGAGATATTTGGACTTGATACCGTGATTCTGTCCAGTCATAACTTTGCTCAAATTAAACAATGTTTGCAGTGGTCAGAAAATGGTAAAAAATTTATTCCAAAATTATTCCACTAATGAATAACTCAGATCAGGGAATTTTTGACGACTACAATCCACCAGCATCTACCGATGGAAGTTACCAAGGAACTCAACGTCAGATGAAGGCAACACAATCACATCTAGAGAAGAAATTTCAATCAGAGCTAGAAAAAGTTAAATCCAGACTCAAGGACGGCAAGGTCAAAGTTGGACTGATTGCAGCCAACGGAACTATCCAGTTATATGCCTCACTCCCAATCAAACCGGGTGATATTGACCGGAAGGGAACGGGACACAAGCAATACAAAATTTCTCTGAATATTCCCGCTAATTTGGATGGTTTAAAAACAGCAGAAGAAGAAGCTCACGAATTGGGTAAGTTAATCGCTAGGAAACAATTTGAATGGAATGAAAAATACTTAGGTAAATTAGCTAAGAAAAAATCAATTCTCACTGTGGGGGAATCACTCAAGTTATTTGAAACTGAATATTTTAAAACTCACAAGTTAACGGAGAAAAGTAAGCACACTTTTCACTATTACATTGATTACCTCAAAAGATACGTAGGTGTAGATACTTTACTTACTCAAGATGCTATAGATTTACAACTGAGTAATTTACGTAATGATCACGCTAAACAAAGCGCAATTAAAACTTTAAATGTTCTCAAGTCAACTCTAAACTTAACCGCATTTACTCTGGATAATATCAAAGTCAAAAAACCACAACCTCGAATCAGGGATATTCCCAGTGATGAGGATGTGGTTAAGATTTACCAGAATTTTTATCTGTATTCAATTAACAGAAAGTCAACTATTAAAAAACAATTTTTAGAAACTTGGAAATTGTGGCAGTGGGTCTATGGAATGCTTGCTACCTATGGCTTGCGTCCACGCGAGGTATTTGTAAATCCTGATATTGATTGGTGGTTATCACCTGATAATACTGATAATACTTGGAAGGTTTCACCGGAAACAAAGACGGGATACAGAGAAGCATTACCCCTACATCCTGACTGGGTTGAGTTGTTTGATTTAAAGAATCCTGGGTTTTTGGAACTGCTGAAAATTCAGATTGAGGGTAAAACCAGTTTCACTGATATCAACACTATTAGGATTAATTGTTCATCATGGTTTAGACGGGTAAGCATTCCATTTACCCCTTACGATTTACGCCACGCTTGGGCAATTCGAGCGCATATTATGGGTGTACCAATTAAAGCCGCTGCTGATAATTTGGGTCACTCGGTTGAGATTCATACAGAAATTTATCAGAGGTGGTTTAGCCTCGATAACCGCAAAAAAGTTATCAATTTAGCTGTTAATCGGCAAGATGATATTGAGGCACTGAAGGAAGAAAACGCAAGGTTGAAGGCTGAAATTGAACTACTAAAATCAGCTTTGGCTAGAAGACAAATATCAGAAATTATCAATTGAGCTTCCTTAAAAGATGAGAGTAGAATCTTTGAGCGTATTTTTTACCCTCAATTAATACCCAAATATATTGAGGGGTTGTACTGCTTCTGTACTATTTGGTTGATTGTTGCTACTAATTTCTAAATTTTTATTTTCAGGAAAAACAGGTGTAACCGGAGGGTCAAATGTAACCGCCTTGCTGTGTAAGGGTTTCAGGTGGTTACACTCGGTTACACTCTGGTTACACTCGGTTACGTTTTGGGAAAATGTAACCGACTCTAAATTTTCTCCGGTTACACTTTGGGTGAAACGTAACCAGGTGTAACCGAAGTGTAACCGCTGGAATCCTTGTGTATCAAGGCGGTTACACTTTCGTCTTCGGTTACACCCAATTTCCCATCAAAAATATTTTCAGAATTAGCTATCTTTTCCCAACACTGTCTAGCTGTCTTCCCGTCAATTTTTTGTGCCTTAGATGTCTTCCTCTATCCCAACCGTGTCATACAGGCAGTAATTTCTCCATTGAGTGGACCCCTCACCGTGGTGAGTTTTCGCCTGTGCCTGTTCCCAGTTGGGAAACTATTTTTGATTTCGGCGAAACGGATTTACCCCTATTCCGAAATGAGCGAAACGACGACACAGTAGCACTTTCAGAGAATAAAAAATCTCATTTCGGGCGTTTCGGGATGGCACGAAATGAGGTTATAGAGGAAATTGGAAGATTGCGAAACGAAATGAAATTATCTCAAACTCAAATCATTGGAATCCTTTGGGGGGCGAAGCCTGGAGAGAATGACGCGTACCGAAATGCCGTTTCGGAATTCAAGAAACTTACAGATACTGAGTGACTTCTTTCATGAACTCTATCCGGTCATAGTGACTCATTTCTAAAATCCGCTGTAATATCCCTTTACCCAAAATCCTAGATGTTTTATCATCTGGGATTATTTGTATATGTAATTCCAGGACTGAACAAGCATAAAGTATTGCCAAGGATTCGTCGTAACTACAAGGATTAGTTTCCATTAACTTAAAGTCTCCGAATTTAAATCACCTGATAATGGTTCATCATCACTCATCAATGATCTAGTAAATTCGATTGTCCTGGCTCAAAATACAAAAAATAAAAATAAAATTGTCACTTTAACCGTCACTTCCGTCACTTTCCTTATACAGCAAGGATTCTGAACCGTCACTCAAACCGTCACCAAGTCGTCACCGATCCGTCACTCCGTCACTTCTGCTTTTCATTCTTTGTGGCAAAATTTCTAATATAAAAAGTCACTTTTGCCCGTCACCTTGACACTTTCCTTGCCAGGTAAGGATTCCAGCCCGTCACTAGGGTCGTCACTGGGTCGTCACTCCCGTCACTTTCTTAAAAAACGGATTCATCTCTAAAAAAAATAATGTTTTGGAACTTCAGCCTCCACTTTTTATAATTCACACTAAAAAGGCGATTACCACTAGGGAAGTAATCGCCTTTCATGCTTGAAGTAGATAGTTGATGATCAAGAGACGGATCTGTGACGGTTTAATCGGATGACTTTATTCTTCCCCGTACTTTTCTAGCTGTTTAATAAATTCGTCAATGGATTTGGAGTGCGATGATTGTTTACCTACTTTCAGTTTTATCAGGGTATCTTCTTTGATATCTCCGTAATACCTTACCAATCGAGCGCGCAGTTTATCCACGACTTGCTGCATCTTACTGTCCCAATAATTCATCATCTCGCACAAGCGCAAAACCCAATCATTCAGGCTTTTTTCGACATTTTCTACTCTTGAGGACAAATGTTTGACTTGAGAGGAAAGCATACTTACATCCTTTAAGTCGTCTACCCACACATTAAAATCAGCCTCGAACCCTTCTATCTTGTCCCGCGATTCCTCTAATTTGGTTAGGCGATCGCCTATATCTTTTTCTGTGTCTGTGGTGATTAAAGATCCTGTAGACTCTTTTGTCTGACATATCAACTCAGTTATTGCTTTTTGCACTTCCTGAGATACCAGGCTTTTTATCACTATGCTGTCTACAGCTTCAGTTTTTGTATCTTCAGTAGAGAGGTTTTTTATTTCTCTCTTGATTATTTCCTGGATACCTATACTGTCTACAGGCTTGTTTTCTTGTGTAGACGTACCCAGTATATTCCTTAATAATCGTGCAGCGGTTACATTTAACGATTGTTCGTCACTAGGCGATCTCAGTGATTCTAGTATTTCAATTTCGGAATCACTTAATCTAAATGAAATTACTTTACTTGCCATTGTTGACTATAGTGTAAACATTACTGTTTACATATTAGCTGCGTCGAGGGAAAATGTCTACAACATCAAAACACAGGTGTTGACAATACAAAAACAATGACTTAGACTGTGTATACAGAGCAAAAAACAGAAGTGTTGACAAAATAACGGTAAGTCGTAGCGTCGCTCGTTTTCTGTCGCTTTATCTGAGTTGCTTTTAATGAATTGTGAATCTTTTGCAACAAAACCGCTGGGGTCATGCGCCCCAAAGAGAGAGTCAGTGACCCTCCCTCTTTGGTGCGACTCCACCTAATTTAAGTCGGACAATTAGGAGTCTTATTATGTTATCGAGTCATAGCTATTTATGGCAACGTTTTCTCTTGTCTAGGAGAAAATTTTTATCTGTTCTGCTTGGTATATCATGTGTGTCCTCTATCCCCACACAAAAGCATCTGTTGTCTCTCACGCATCCGTCTATACCTCAACCAAAATTCTGGTTTAACCAACGAGTTTGCAATGAATGGATTTGTGATGATGAACTAGACGGGAAATATGGACTGACTATCCGCGACTATGGTGTAGTCGTGGGGATGGTATATAGAGATTCATGGGATTATTATGTAAGGTGGGAAAGATTAGGCATGGATGCTCATCTACCTCTGCCTCATATTGACTGCATTTCAGAGGAAGAATTGATGTTGATCTAGAAACTGATGCCTAAAAACTGATACCTGAAAACATAAAAACCTCTGGACAGTAACCAGAGGTTTTCATGTGAGAACGTCAATCTCTAATGGAAAGGGTTAATCGCGGGTCAAGAGGCGGTAAACCCCTAGAAAAGAAAATCAACGTCGGATAGTTTACATAAATAGGAGCATAAGGACTGATGTTAAAGGTACTTTAAACCGGCTAACCTCAGTCCTTTCATTTTAAGTGGATTGAGTGTCAATCCACAAGTAGAGGTTCAGTGGAGGTTCAAGTGGAGGTTCGAATCCTTGCTACACAAAGGAAAGTGGAGGTTGTGGAGGTTGAAGTTCCAAAACATTATTTTTTTAGAGATGAATCCGTTTTTTAAGAAAGTGACGGGAGTGACGACCCAGTGACGACCCTAGTGACGGGCTGGAATCCTTACCTGGTAAGGAAAGTGTCAAGGTGACGGGCAAAAGTGACTTTTTATATTAGAAATTTTGCCACAAAGAATGAAAAGCAGAAGTGACGGAGTGACGGATCGGTGACGACTTGGTGACGGTTTGAGTGACGGTTCAGAATCCTTGCTGTATAAGGAAAGTGACGGAAGTGACGGTTAAAGTGACAGTTTTATTTTTATTTTTGTATTTTTCTTGCATACTTCCCTGCTCGCCCCGTCTACAGGCGACTGTATACAGTTACTACAAAGATTCTAATTTTTGATTTCCCTGAACCATCTGAACCGTCATCTGAACCGCTGAACCAACACAATACCAATGCTTTCAGCGATAATACCCCCGGTTCACACGGTTCGATTTAACCAAAGAACAATCTTTAGGGTTAATTAATTCTCTGAACTCTGAACTGAACCAGACAGAGATTATTGAGCGTCTCTGGGGTTGCAGTAAGGGCGGTTCAGCCGCATGGAAAGAGGCTTATTCTCAGTTCAAACAACTTACAGATACTGAGTGACTTCTTTCATGAACTCTATCCGGTCATAGTGACTCATTTCTAAAATCCGCTGTAATATCCCTTGCCCAAGAATCCTGGATGTTTTGTCATCTGGGATTATTTGTATGTGTAATTCCAGGACTGAACAAGCGTAAAGTATTGCCAAGCATTCGTCGTAACTATAAGGATTAGTTTCCATTATTAGCTTAAAGTCTCCGAATTTAAATCACCGCCAAGTGGTTCATCGTCATTCATTAACGAACGAGTAAATTCAATGTCTAATTTGCTATCTCGATTCCTGAATTGAGGTGATCCAGTCTGTTCAGAAAACACCTTCAGGTAATCGGTCATATCTGCAATCTTTTCGTCCTGGGACAAAAGCTTATATTTGACTCGTTTTAAGATGTTTTTTTGCTGTTCATTAGTCAGTCTTCTTTCATATGTAAGTGCCGTTGCTTGTTGATCAAGCCTTTTTTCTAAAGCTTCAATAGAATTATCTTGTTCTGAATTCTTGTCAGCGATTTTGGCTTGAATGTCATTATTTATTTTAAAATAGGCAGCTATAACACCGCCTACTGGAAGGAAAATGTTTAGAAATTGTTCAACATCCATTGTTACTCCAATATATCGTTAGCGGTTGTTCCCAGGATTCTAGTTATCGAAAATTCCATTTTCCCAATTGATTGATAGGGATAAAAAACTATTTGGAATAGTCCTTGCCCCGAAAAATTATATTGAACATTTTTCAATAACTTAATTTTATGCTCAGAGGCAACTAACTTGTTTGGAAATTCAATTAATTGTTCTTCAATCTTCCCGCAAGTCGAAAATTTATCTTGCCCTTTAGTCTTGGGGATAGCTGAAATAATCAGCGTGGAATCATTGAAAACTAAAGGAATGAGTACAGACTTAACTTTTCTTAAATCAAATCTGTACTCTTGCTTGAAAATTAGTTTAGTTTCAAACATTAACTATTTCTCATTCACGTCCCATGTAATTCCATTTGGGGTCGCAAAGCGGTCAGGCTTATTCTTGGTAATCTTGGTGAGAATAAATTCCCTGATTTCTTCAATGTTTGACCCAGCAGGAACGGGAATATTTTTATATTTCGGTTTGTCGTCGGATCCACCGGCGCGAACCTTAATGGATACGCTATTACTACCTCGAATTGGGAGTTTAAATTTTTTTCCTTTCCGGGTAACTTCAACAGAGGCATCCTTTTCTATTGGTAGCCCAAAAAACTCAGCAGTCTTTCTAGGCAGCCGTACAAAAAGCTTTCTTTTTTTCTTCCCTGATGTTGTCTGAACTTCTTTCTCTCCAAACAGAACCGTTGCGGGAGGCCCAACCTTAGCCATTCAAAAATCCTCCTTGAAATTACAAGTAATCAATAGCAGAAATGACAACATCACCGTTTGCAGCGGCTGATGTGGTAAATGGAATGTTTGCATTTACCTGAGCATTCCCAGCCTCTTTATCCACCACAATCTGAATATTATTGGGCTGATCAGTAGCTGGTGTAACCGCTTTTTCAGCATTAGCTAAAATATTAGAAATTTCGTAAAGAGCCGCTGCCAGATGAGTGGATTTCAAATCTCCACCACCACCATCAAAGGTGGAATAGCCAGTCAGGTAATCTGAAATACTAATAGTGGCTGATCCATCTCCACCAACCGAAACCACTACAGGCAATGTAGCAGCAACTGCTATCGTGCCTGTATCGAAGCTAACGGTTGTGCTGATATTGTTCCTTGGTGCCACACCCGGGTTTGCTCCATTCCTTAAATTTTCGGCAGCATCAAGAGCGCGGCAAACTTCAAAAAAGGCTTGGGGTAACTGAGTGGAATTCAGGCTTCCAGCAGTACCTGGATCAAATGTAGACATAAGTTTTGGGTCGTAACTGATTTGATAACCGTAACTGTATGCAGTTGTAGCACGGTAGTTATTGTTTTTTACATTGGTTATCAAAAGGTCAGTCTTTGAGTTTAAGGTCGAAGACTGAACCATAAATAATTGCCCCGTTGCTGGATTGGGAGAAACTGGGGGTAGGTTGTACCTGGGGCGTGCTAGTTCCTCATTGTCTCTTTTTGGTAAAAGTGCTGGGTATCTTTTGACAACTTCCACCCAGTTTTTCTCAAGATCAATATCATGATTGGATGGTGTAGTGATGATTTGATCCGGTACTTCCTTCCCGTCTAAAAGCTGTAAAAATCTACGCATATCTGGCAGAAGAATATACCATTTCTTTTTCCATTTAATCCCTATCCTAATTCTTTTAGATAAAAGTCTCCGCACTATATCTAAGAGTGCGGTAGGAGAATAATTGATTATCTTTGCAAAAGCCTTTAATTCAATTGCAAACTTTCCATCAATGACATAAATTTTTGCAGCTTCCATTAATTAATCAAGCTCCTTCGACCAATCAGGAATCATGTCTTTTTGACCTTTACTGAAAAAGTGACAGTAAACAGGTTTGACGGTAACATTTGAATAAGTTTTTGGTCTTTGTCCGATTTTTGGAGGTTTGGTATCTACTTTTAAACTTTCTGGGACATGAACCAGACACGAATTTATTATCTTCAAACATTCGGATTCATTAGAAGCGTTAACAATGATTTTTGTGTTGTCATTCAGAACCTTGATCGCTTCCGTTGAACCTTTGGTGTATCGTGGCAAACTCAACTTATATTCTTTTGGTTTGTTGTAATGAGGGATAGTTAACGTCCACCTACTTTTGCCTACTTTTCCACCTCCTAAATCTTCTGCGAATTGCACTACTAACTGTGGTTTTTGGAAGCTGCGAACTTGCCACCACTCAGGTACTACTGCGTATGCTTCCGGCTTATTATTCTTAGCTAAACAAATGGCAGCATTCACATTAAATAATTCCTCCGCTTCCTTAATAATTGTAGAGGCATTGGAGTCACTTCCTGCCTTATTGGTAATAGCTTTCACACTTGCCAACACCTTGACTGGAACATATACACCGCCTTGATTTTCGCAATCACAAGTAGGAATTTGAATTGTTATAAATCTCATGTCTGCGTCTTCTCCATCCTTTCCATTTCTACCAGGGTTTCCATCAATTCCATTTCTTCCAGCGATGGGTACTTGCTGAATTATTTTAGTCTCTTTTGTTGGTTGAATAATTGTATTATTGATGGTTTGGGTCTTATCAATAATTTGTGTTTGAGTCTTGTTGATAGTTTGGGTTTTATCAATAATTTGATTGGTGGTTTTATTGATAATTTGTGTTTGAGTTTTATCAATAATTTGATTGGTGGTTTTATTGATAATTTGTGTTTGAGTTTTATCAATAATTTGATTGGTGGTTTTATTAATAATTTGTGTTTGAGTTTTATCAATAATTTGATTGGTGGTTTTATTGATAATTTGTGTTTGAGTTTTATCAATAATTTGATTGGTGGTCTTATTGATAATTTGTGTTTGCGGTGTCCCTATCTTTTGTTGAATTTGAATAATTTGTTGCTGCTGTTGTCTGACCTGGTTGGAAAGTTGAGGAATATTTTGAATTGGTCTTGGGTAAATGCGCTGTACATCTCCTACCACTTGCTGTCTAACTTGCTGGGTAATCTGCTGTGATTGTTGCCTCACTAATTGAGGATTGGACGTATAGGGAACAATAGGCGCGTCTGTACGCTGTTGAATCTGTGGGATAATTTGAACTTTTACCCTTTCAGCTATTTGGGTAATTTGTTGAGGTTGCATTATTACTGGTGGCTGAGATTTTACTGGCTGATTCCTAACAGGTTGCATTATTACTGGTGGCTGAGATTTTACTGGCTGATTCCTAACAGGTTGAACTATTACTTGTGGCTGAGATTTTACTGGCTGATTCCTAACAGGTTGCACTATTACTTGTGGCTGAGATTTTACTGGCTGATTCCTAACAGGTTGAACTACAATCTGGGGCTTTGCGGGTTGCACTGGTTGAGTCCTAATCGGTTGAACTACAATCTGGGGCTTTGCGGGTTGCACTGGTTGAGTCCTAATCGGTTGAATTACTGGAGTCGCTCTAACTACAATCGGTGCTGGTTGTGTTGGAGATGGTGTAGTAGGTCTGTAGGGAATATTCCAATTTGGTGCGTTCCTGCCATCTCTACCATTTCTGCCATCTCTACCATTTCTGCCATTAGAACCATTCCGACCTGTAGGTCTGTAGGGAATATTCCAATTTGGTGCGTTCCTGCCATCTCTACCATTTCTGCCATTAGAACCAGTCCGACCTGTATTACCAGTCCGACCTGTATTACCAGTCCGACCTGTATTACCAGTCCGACCTGTATTACCAGTCCGACCTGTATTACCAGTCCGACCTGTATTACCAGTCCGACCTGTATTACCAGTCCGACCTGTATTACCAGTCCGACCTGTGCTTCCACGCCCTCCTATAAGTCCTCTTACTCCATTGTTGCCCCGTGGTCCCGCAGGACCCCTGGCACCTGGTTTTCCTGGACGTTGTTGAATGTTGTTAACCTGCCCCCTCAAACCTGAGACAGCCATTTGAGCTAATCCCACGGCAGATTCTAAACTTAATTCCCCTCGCTGGAGTTCGGCGGCCACATTTTTCAGGTAAAGCAAACTTTGAGCTAAAGACAATGCTGCATCAGCTGCGGACAAAGCACCTTGAATGCCTTGGGCAAGACCAGCGATAGAAGCCCGCAAGTATGCAATCAAAGGGGCTAATGCTAGGGCTGCGGCGATTGCTGCACCGAGTCCGGCAAGAATGGCTTTTAATGTTGCTAGATCGGCTTGCACTCCATAGGCAATTCCTTTAGCTACATCTGCATTAGCGTCCGCTCGATAAGCTTGTGCCAGGGCTTGTTTAGCAATTCTCCTGGCATATTCATCTGTATTATTTTTTTTTAAACTATTAATTTGTGCTTGTAGATTTGCGATATCGGCTTTAGTTGCAAAATTCCCCCCAAGTCCCGAAATTTGAGAGGACAATCCTGATAATTGGCTAGAAATTCCAGAACAAGATGACATTCATTTCTCCTATTTTATTTAATATTAAATCTTGATAATAATGTCTGCCTCATTGCAGAGATGGAATTAAAAACCATATTACAATCTAGGCAGCAATCGCCGCAGTCTATTGTATTTGGTGGGCATTCTGGCTGACATTCATAATCTTCTACATATACAGAATTTTTGTTATTAATTGAGTGTAATGATTCAATCCCGCCATCAATTATCTTTAATTTGATTGGCGGTGGATTTCCTGAGATTACATCTAAATAAATTAAATCTAAAAAAAAAGCTTGACCATCTGTATTAAATGCTGTAATTGGAGAGTGAAACTCTTGGCTACAATCAGAATTATAGTCAACAATCTGCCATCCATAACTTGTTGTTTCGCCGCAAAAAGTATTCCCGGTTTTTCCTTGAGGAAGAAATATAGCTCTAGGATTAAACCCTCTATTTATATTCGCTCTTTGGTAATAAGAACCGTTTACCAAAAAACGTGTGCTGGTGTAACTTGTTCCAGGCTCACACTCTCTAGTGCTTGAATTATATTTTAAGGAGTAATAGCTAGATAATCCATAAAGATCATATCTTTTGCACCCTTCTAGATAAGGGTCAATTATTTGGTATGAATAATTGGCTGTATTCTGGATTTCATGTGTTCCTAAATCCCAAACAATTCGTTTGCATTGCGTCATGTGAGTATAAAAATGGGGGGATTCCCCCCCTAAATAAATTAATAATCTTCAGGATTCAAAGTTGCATCAGCATCTAGTTTCGCCAAGTTAACTGTGATTTGGCGCACAACATAATTATCATTATTTGTTCCCCTGGGGAGAAATTGATCAAATCCTTTTTCCACGAAAACGGTCTGAGTTAAATCAGCGTCGAAGTATGTTCTATCTAAAGTTGCCAATGCTTTAATAACAATCGCAGCGATTACTTTGTCGGCCGTGCAGTTTGCATCCGTCAGTCCCAGATCGGACTTGCTTAGACCTATCGTAGAGGCGGTCTGAGACGCGCCACTACCGAGGACTTCTTGTAAGGTTCTTTCAGCCATGATTACAAACAAATATACTAATACAACTATATATTCGTGGAAGAATACAAGCAATATATTTATGATTTTTAAGCTAAAAATAATCCCAAAAATTGATAGAGAGATGAAACGCTTGCCCGGTAGTGGTTTCAGGATACGTAAAATTATCTTCCCTGGATGGAATATAACTTCTTCGGTCCTACCAAGATTGCTGCATCTTTACGCGAAATTGCTTCTAAGTTTGATTCTAAAATTCAAGAAAACGCTGAGAAAGTAATTGCTAAATACCAACCCACAATGGATGCGATTACTGCTAAGTATCGTCCCCGTTTGGAAGGTAAGACAGTTGCAATGATGGTTGGTGGTTTACGTCCCCGTCACGTTGTACCTGCTTTCCAAGATTTGGGTATGAAGATGGTAGGTACTGGTTATGAGTTCGCTCATAATGATGACTATAAACGTACTACTAACTACATCGAAAACGGAACTATCGTTTATGACGACGTTACCGCTTACGAATTTGAAGAATTCATCAAAGCATTGAAACCAGACTTAGTTGCTTCTGGTGTGAAAGAGAAGTATGTATTCCAAAAAATGGGTCTTCCTTTCCGTCAAATGCACTCTTGGGATTACTCCGAACCTAGTAATTGAGGTTGAAATATTCACGATTTTAAGGGTTTTGAAAATTAGAATTTTAGAAATTTAGTTTTTAGCCTAAATTGAATTTATATTTAGATTAATCATGTTCTATAATAACATTGTTTATTGATAACTGCAAGTAATAAAAATCTTATTTTATCTGGGTTTGAGCCGATACTTAATTTTTAATATTGGTTATTTTGTTATATGAGATAACTTTTTTGAACTTGAGTTTTTAGACTAAATTTAGTCTTTAGTGAGGTGAAGCTGTGGTGACGGAAATAAAACGTAGAGATATGATGATATTCTTGTTTTTTATTAATGAATAGGGATTTGAATTATAAATTCTGTACCTTTACCAATAGTTGATTGACAATGTAATTTACCACCATGTCTTTCAGTGATAATTTGATAACTTATAGACATTCCTATGCCTGTTCCTTTACCTACAGGTTTAGTTGTAAAAAATGGGTTCATTATTTTTTTTCTAATCTCCTCACTCATCCCTATACCATTATCTGTGATGCTAATTTCTATCCACTGAGAATCTATAACTCTACTTTTGATGTTGATTTTACCGGAATATTCTTCTGGTATTTCTGCTAATTTATTTTGATAAAACTGTTGTTCTATAGCATCAATAGCATTAACTAATATATTCATAAATACCTGATTAATTTCCCCAGCATAACATTCTAATAATGGTAATTTTTCATAGTCTTTAATTACTTGAATATCCAAAAGACGATGTTTTAAAATCATCAATGTACTGTTAATGCCTTCGTGAATATTTACTACTTTAGATTCTGCTTCATCCATCCGCGAAAAATTCCGTAAAGATAAGACAATTTTACGGATACGTTGCGTACCAACTATCATGGAATTAATCATTTTTGGTAAATCTTCTTTGATATACTCCAAATCAATTTTGTCTATAAATTCCTGAATTTCTGGATGATGATCAAAGTTATATTTTTGGTATAATTCAACCAGGCTTAATAAGTCTTGAGTATAATCCTGGAGAGGTTCAATATTACCATGAATAAAATTCACAGGGTTATTAATTTCGTGGGCTACTCCTGCTACTAATTGTCCCAAACTTGACATTTTTTCGGAATGAATCATCTGAGTTTGGGTGAGTTTTAGTTCTTGAAGAGTCTGTTCTAAATCTTGTGCTTGTTGACGTAATTTTTCTTCTAATTGTTTGCGATTGTTGATATCTCTAGCCACTACAACCACACTATTTTCATCCATAGCGGCAATACTAGCTTCAAACCAAACTTCTTGATCAGCAATTGGTAAGCTATACTCTATTTTGACAGTTTTCTTAGTATTTAGTGTTTCTCGAATACAACCCATAATACGATCAGCAAAATCTTTAGGTAAAACATCGTGCAAGGTTTTACCCAACATTTCCGCAGGAGGTTTATATAATGAAGGAGCGCTACTAGGGGCAATTTTTAAATATTTTCCCTCTGCACTTAAAACGAGAATTACATCTTGAATCGCATTAAACAATGCTAATAATTCTGTTTGAGAAGTTTTTAGTGCTGCTTGTTGTCCTTCTGGATTTTCCAGATCCTCAGTTTTCAAATTCATGATTTTTCGCCTTTATTTACAAATTGGAAATTGAATCACAAGTTAGGATGTTTAATAAACTTACGAGCATTGATATCATCATGGTGACAACTAACAATCAAATCAGGATAGAAGTAGACGCTGTTAGGACTAACTTGTACTTTTACATCTGATACATTTACTCGACAATCTCTAGGACAGAGATGAGAATATAAAGGTCTGTAAAGATTGAGAGCAATATCATTATGGGGAATTGTAACACCTGTCATGGCAAAAACTTCACCATTGATATATTCATAGCGAATATCTTGGTCAAGTTCCCATGGGAGATATTCCTCAAAGGTCATTCATTTTCGGTGGTTTTTGGGGAATGGTGATCATATCAGGATTTTTGTAAGTTTGTTCTGATTATAGCAACTGACAATAATGATCATCAAAAAATAGCTTTTCTTATAACAGCAAAACATGAGAGCATATTAAGATTAAGAAATTTCGATTGCTCAATCATGCTTAAAGTGTATCTGCAAAGAATTCAGCAACAACAAAAATTGTGTGTACAATATCTTTAGAAAGATTTAATATGCAGCCAGATTATTGATGAGAAGACATCGTAGAATATTAACGGCAGTTATTTTGAACACATTTTTTCAATGAAAAACAAATTGACTTCTAAGCATCCTCAACTTTTTCAGTTAGTTGTGAGTTTTCTATTATTTCTTTTCATTTTCACAACTGGGGTAAAAGCTGAAACTTTGAGTTCTAAAGCACCAGTCACTTTTGCAGCCTATGGTGACATACCTTATATGGTTAAATTGGCAGATGGTAGGACTGATGAACAGGTATTAAGAGAAGATATTGCACCGAAAATTCGGGAAAATGATCATATACCTTTTGTCTTCCATCTTGGTGATCTTGGTCGTCCACAAGATGCTTGTTCTGATGCTTGGTTGGAGAAGAATCAGAAGTTTTGGAAAGATGAAATAGTTAAACCGGTATTCTATACACCAGGGGATAATGATTGGACTGATTGCGATCGCGAGAGCCTGAATGTGCCACAATCAGAGTTAGAAAGACTGGACGCTATTCGACGGGTATTATTCAACAAGCCTAAAACTGTTAATGCTGAATGGCAATATGAACAACAAAGTACCTTACCAGAAAATGAGACTTGGTGGTATGAAGATATTCGGTTTGTCACACAACATATTGTGAGTACAGATAATGGTCGGTCAGAGATACTTCTCGATGATCCTGAAAAAGTTAATCAACTGGTAGACCAAAGAGATAAAGAGAATGCAATGTGGCTTGATTATGCTTTTGATCTGGCCAAAAATGATGATACATCAGCTGTCGTTGTAGCGACTCAGTTAGATCCATTTACTCCTGATGGTAGTACAGGAGATGTTTTTAGCAGATGTATCAATAATCCTGCTTATAAAGGATTTTGTCAACAATTGCAGACATTGGCAGCAAATTTAGATAAACCAGTGTTATTGTTGCATGGTGATACTAATGCTTACTGTTTTGATCAACCTTTTCCTGTTTCAGAAACTCCAAAATTATGGCGTTTAAATGCACCAGGAGATTATAAGGTAATTGATGCTGCTTTGATATCATTTGATCCAACCAGTTCTGCAAAACCTTTTCAAGTGACTGGACTTTTATCAGGTCAAGCACCTCCTCAAGTCTGCGATTATAGTAGATAATTCATTGATGATGCTGTGGCTTCGGTCAGCGTAGCGATCGCACTCAGGTCTATAATAGTTTTCACTTTAGATGATGCAATGTTGGTAAGACTGTTGTTTTACCAGCACTGTTTTTTCCTACAATTCCATGTAATCGGGAATTATCGAAATTGAGTTCTGTAGATTTATAGCTTATAAGTTTTCTTTTTACAGCATATTCCTTTATTATGAAGTACATCATAGCCCCCTCATCGCTTGCGGGGAGGGGGTTGGGGGTGGGGTTCTTGTACCTTATGACATCGGAAAGTGCTGTAATTCTTGCCAAAATCAAATAATCAAAGTAAACTTAGTTTGTAGACTTAGCTAGAAACCTGTGGAAAGTGTAAATATCCATCAAGCTAAAACCAACCTCTCACGTCTATTATCTCGTGTAGAACATGGTGAAGAGATCATTATTTCTAACCGGGGTGTTCCCGTCGCAAAGTTAGTTCCCTTTAGTGTCTCGTCTCACCGCAGAGATAGTTTAGGACAAGATCGAGGAAAATTCGTAATTCCAGAAGACTTTAATGCTCCTTTACCAGAGGACATTTTGGCAGCGTTTGAGGGATAGGAGGAGTGAAACTACTACTAGATACACAGTGTTTTTTATGGTGGTTTGCTGAACCTGAGCGGTTGAATGAAGAGGTCATTTCACATATAGCTGATGAAAGCAATGAACTATGGTTTTCTGTTGCTAGTGTGTGGGAAATGGGGATAAAAGTGGCAATTGGTAAGTTACCGTTACCAGAACCACTGGATAGTTACGTTTCTAGCCGCATGACCAAATTGGGGGTTAAATCTTTGGAAATTACAACTTCTCATGCACTCAGAACGGTGGTTTTACCTTTGCATCATCGAGATCCTTTTGATAGAATGATCATTGCACAAGCACAGATGGAAAGTATGATGGTTGTGACTGCGGATTCAATGTTTAAAGATTATCAAGATACTACTATTCTTTGGGCTGGGAATAAAGGTTAATACCAATTAAAAATTAGTAACCTACTATTTTATTTATGGAGATTTGAGGATTTTGATATCTTGTATCATTTCACAATAGCTTTTACTCAGTTTACTCAGACACAATAATGGCAGCTAATCGTTCCTCAATTTTACAGAGATAATCTGTCAAACCCGTATCAACTCCTCTTTCTCGTAGATGTTTTAAATTTGTCTCTTCCCAACACTGCTTTTCCCGTTCCATATTTCCTGTAAGTTGTTCAACTACTACTTTTACATTTCTCATTCGTTCAGATTCTTTCTCAGAAGTAGCACGTAATCTGTGTGACTCTATGGAAGGATCAAAACTCAATTTATTTTTGATTTCTTCGAGAATGTGTTCCTCTTGTTGATTAGATGGAATAAACCCATTTAAAACCCATGCTTCACGTTTTGGATTAGCAGCACCAATTATAATTTCTAATTTTGGTGTTTTATTAATATGTTCTGAACGTGCTTGTTCAATTCCTTCTTTACGTTCTGGTTGATTATCTAAATCACGGATAAAAATAACAGCTTTAATATGTCGTATTCTTTGCAGAAAACGGACTAAATTCAGAACTTTAATAGCTCTTGCTCCATCAGCTTTTAAACGTACACCATCACTATCATGACCTAAAAATCTGGAAGGTTTATATTTTAATTTCTCTTTTGCATCTTCAATAATTTTGTGAATGTCTCTCCAACAGGAAAATTCTGTTCCTGACTCTAAACCAGTCCAATCAAAACAATGTTGCAGAATATCATCATCTAACCAATCGAATTTTTCCTGCAAAACTCGCTCGGCTAATTGAGTAGCAGTTCTAGCATCTGCACCACTTTCAACTATAACAATAAACTCAATCACTGACTTCTCCTTCTGTTATCCAATCTTCACCTTCAGCATCCCAAAATTCACCTGTTGTCAAGGTTTCTTTTGCCCATTCTACATCAGGATGTTCATCCAAACGTTTCGACATTGTGAACCCTGATTTACTGTTATTTAATATATGGACTTGAGAAGGAGTAAGTGCATCAATAATATAAGGGGAATGAGTAGAAAAAATAATTTGCAGGTTAGGATTTTCGGCAATGATTTCTTTAAAAACTGTCATTAACTCGCGTTGTGCTTGAGGATGAAGTCCCTGTTCCACATCATCTAATAAAACTAAATTAGGTTGATTAGGATTCATTAATACAGTTAATAATCCTAAAGTTAACATTGTTCCTTCGCTAATTGCATGGGCTGGAATACGTTCACCTGTATTCATGTCTAGTACAACTTCTTGACCTGTCATTTCCTGAGTTTCTTCATAGGAAATAGGTTTACCGTCAACTTCGATTAAGCGTTCACGAGTGACTGGAACTTTTGCTCGCTTGATGCCTACTTTGCGTACATTTGGGACAATTCGACTCAGCTTTTTTTCTATTAATTGAAATTTATCTGGAGTTTCATCACGGAGAGAATCTAAAGTGGGTGCTAATCCTGATCCATCAAATTCAATTTTCGGTGTAATTTCTTCACTGTAAGCTGCTTTGGCAAGATTGGAGGCTATTAATTTTAAATAGATAGTATTTTTTAAAGATTGAGGAATCTTGGATATATCTCTAAAACGTGGATCTTGATCCCAATTATATTGATGTCCATCTATATCTAATATAATTGTAGGGCTATAACCGTCCTGTTTATAGTTGCAGTAAAACTCCCATTTTTTCCTAATATTATCTTGCAAATAACCACTGACTTTGATGAACATTCTTTTTTCACCAATTGTTGTCAGAAATTCAGGTGACTTTTCATTTCTAAAGACTTGTGTGGATGATAAATGAGTAAGCATACCTAGACTATGCAATGCTTGTAATATTGATGTTTTACCAGCACTGTTTTTTCCTACGATTCCATGTAATCGGGAATTATCGAAATTGAGTTCTGTTGATTTATGGCTTTTAAAATTATGAAGTATTAGTTTTTCTAGCATATTCTCATCTCTATTTTTTCATAATTCTTGTGAATCATCGGAAGTGCGATCTAATCTGCACTAAAACTTTAAATTCAGGTTCGCAAAAGATCGAAATTTTTTTCACTAGAGTAAGCTTGTCTACAACATTGAATCATTTGTAGTTTGTTATACTCTTTTACATAGTTTTCTGATAGAGAAGCACTCATTCCATCATAAGTTTTAAGTTTATACCAACAGTCGGATTCAAACATAATTAAAATATGTTTAGAACTGATTGGATAAGCTATTTGGACACCGTGTGAAGTCAAACCAGTTCCAAAATTCTGATGCTGTTTAATTACTATAGGATTATCTGAAGTCCATAGTGGAATAGAAGTTGAGTTAATACCAAATAACCATATATGACCTGATAAAATTGTTGATATTTCAGAATCTAAGCCTTGATCAAGAACATTAGATATATGAAGTAGGTGCTGCATTATTGAATAGTCTTCGATTCCTACGTTAATTAGATCATCTAATTCAATTGAATTTGTTGAATTTTCTATATCAGGAAAAATTATTTCTTCAATATTATTTTTATTTCTTAATAGTGCTTCATCAAGTCTTGTTTTAAGATTATATGCGGATTGAAATAATCCTTTAATTTTTTGCCTAAACATATTTGTTCTAACTATCTGAAGTGTTAAGAAAGGAGAGAAATTTTTCTTTGCCTCTTTGTCAAGAACTCCAAGAGAATCAAATAAGTTCTTTTTTTCTATTTCTTCAAGACAATCTATGATCTGTGCCAGAAATTCTCCAAATCTTGATTCTACCTTAGAGAGGTCATTTTCTATGACTTGAGATTTTGTTTTATCCCTCAATTCATCAGGTAACAATGAATCAGGAAAGTCATTAAAATATCTCTCTTGGGCAATATTTTTCACATGAGATGGATAAGAAACCTTTTTTATCTTATCCCACACAAATAATCTGTGTTCTTCATTAGCAAAGTTTTTTAAATAGCACTGAGGTACGAAGTGTTGCTGCTTAACTATCATTTAAATTGACCTGGGATATTTTAAAGAGAGATAATAGTTTAATGATTGATGAATGTCTTTATATTTCATCAGCATAAGCACTAAGAAATATCAACTGATTTACCATATTTTCTGCTGACTTATTTGCCATCAAATTGAGGACTCTTCGCATTTGTTCACCAATAGAGTAATCTTGAGATGAAATTATAATTCCGGCATGAATTCGTTTTTCTTCTATATAAATACTATGTAACTGGCAAAAGTCACCAACATTAAAGGTGTAAAAAACTCTTTGCAGTTCAGTCGCTAAAATCAGTTGTTCCTTATCACTAGAACTGATAGTTTCAACCTCGGCAACAGTAATAACATCTACACCCCTAGCTCTTAAGGCTTTAATAAATCTTTGATCCATTGAATCTTCATCAATGAATAATCTAATTGAACTCATATTGCTTGCCCCATTTCTGTTGCTAACCGTTGATAATCAGCTTTTTCAGCAGCAATATAACCCTCAATTTCTTCTCGATTAGCATGATAATAAGTTAATGCAGCATAAACTTGAACAAGAGTTACATTCCCCATGCGTTCAGCGATTTCTTCCGCATTTAATCCCATTTTGTACCAAGCTGTAATTCGTTGCACAGAAACTCTAGTACCAGCAATGCGAGGACGATCCCCTAAAGTGTCTGATGATTTAATAATAAGTGTCCCAATATCAGTAGCTTGCATAAAGATTTTGATTATTGTTGACAGTCTAATTATACCACAGTACACAAAAATCATATTCTTAATTAACCAAAATCAACCCCGTTTATAAACCACTTCCATCCTCAACTTCTCCACCTCAATCTTCAACCGTTCATTCTCCATTTTCAACCCTGTATTTTCATCCTTAATCAACTCAACCTCATTCCGTTTACTCAAAGCCTGATTTATTGCCAACTTCCGCATATCCAAAGAAAACCAACGTTGATAAGTTTTCGTATAAATCTGCACACTATGACCCAAATTTTTAGCCTATTCACCATTCATTTGTGTCTACCTGCTCAAATTCATCTTTAATCACTTGTTGTAATTCCCCAGCTTCAGAATCACTCAAAATACCTACAAACTTCGACAGTGCCGATTTTTCTATAACAGGTTGAAATACAATCACTATTTCTAATTCTTGATTAGCAAATTCAGCCGGAAGTTCAACTTTGAGAATACCATCATTACCAATATGTGTTGTAATTTTCATGATTTCCATAACTTCACCCCCCTGATTGATTATGTTGTCATTTAACTAAATATATTTTAACAATGCTTATCTAACAACTTTTGAAATAAACTATCAGATGCCCAAAAAGATGTGTTTTTAAGACTTTGAACAGCATTAGGTAAATTAATCAGCTTCATACTTGTGGCTTGATCTAAAATTCCCAAAATACCAGTGATTACTAAACCTCTTTCTTTGGCAATACGTCTTGCTTTCATATCGTCTAATAGAAGTAAATCTGCATTCAATTCTTGAGCTAAAATAATAGCTTCAGATTCTCCAGGATCAAGTAAATTTTTAATCTCATCAGTAGGTTGGCTAACGGGTTGAATTTTTAGCCAACTAGGAGTATCAACAGTCCAAGATTGAACAGGTAGTGGAGCAAGTGAATCAGATAACTCATTATAAACTGCTTGAGGAATGATAATTTGCTCAAACAGTTGAGGTAAAAGATCAATTTGATCAATCAAAATGAGGTAGTTAATAGGAGAAGTATCGGAAACAATAATCATTTATTACCTAACAAATTACGAATTGCTTGGACATCTTCTTCTAAGTCTTCTTCAGTGTAGGGTAAGTAAGCCTTTTGATCTTTGAGAAATTGATATGTTTCCCATCGAGAAGAAAAATTCAACATTTTGTGAACTTCTCCCGCTCCAATCAGACCTTGACGATAATTATCAGCTACAATAAGCTCCAACACCTTTTGGGAAATTTGACTCGGTTGTAGTTGTAATTGATTGGCCAGATGATCAGGAATTTCAATCATTATTTGCATAATTTCTACTCCTTGCTTAACTGTAACTTTTAAATTATACCACACATCAAAAAAATCATATTCTTGATTAACCAAACTTAGCTCCGTTTATAAACCATTTCCATCCTCAACTTCTCAACCTCAATCTTCAACCTTTCATTCTCTATTTCCAAGCCAGTATTTTCATCTTTAATCAACTCAACTTCATTCCGTTTACTCAAAGCCTCTCCCCGACGCGGTGAGAGGTTTAGAGAGTGATTTATTTATATATTCAAAACGTTTAAAACATCCTCTTAGAAATTAAATAGAAATCAGTTTAGAAGGTAAAGGAATTTGTTTTTTACCACTACAATAAACAGTTTCTATCCATAACTCTCTCGCTTGATTAATATTTTCTATCGCTTCTTCTAAACTTTCCCCCTGACTTATGCAACCAGGTAAATCAGGAATAATTACTGTATATCCTCCGTCCTCTTCTGGATAAATAGACATGGGATATTTTAAGGATAGATAATATTCTAAAGATTGATGCTCAAGTTGAGAATTAGTTTTCATCTTTCCAGTTTTCCAAATCTAATAATCTAATTGTTTCTTCAATATACGTTCGCTTAACTTTTTTGCCTCCTTTTTTGGGAATAATAATGACTTCTCCTTGATCATTCTCAAAAGCATGGTGACTTCCCTTAGCTCTAATTTCCTGATATCCAAATGCTTCTAAAACATAACTAATTTCTTCAAATCTGGCTTCAGGAGGACGAGAGAGAAGATATTTAATTAATTTACTTAGTTTACCCATTGACTGGTCATAGCATTTTTTAGCCTAAGTAGTTGAGATCATTGTTCACTCCCTAATTATACCACACATCAAAAAAATCATATTCTTGATCAACCAAACTTAATTCCGTTTATAAACCATTTCCATCCTCAACTTCTCCACCTCAATTTTCAACCTTTCATTCTCCATTTTCAACCCATTATTCTCATTTTTATTAATATAAGTTAATTTCTATTTTTCACTAACTAAACTTAATCCAAAAAAATTAAATTCTATTCGCAAATAGTGACAATTTACTAACAATCATGTAAAATAATATTATTCTTAGCTACTTAACACTAGGTTTATAAAAAGGAAAAACCGTTATGGAAAAGCGAATAACTATTCATCCAGATATTTGCAACGGCAGACCTGTTATTACTAACACTCGAATTTCTGTACAAACAATTATAGAATTTTTAGGTGCAGGTGATTCTATCGAGGAAGTTCTAGAAGAATACCCATCTTTAGAACGAGAAGATATTTATGCTTGCATCCAATTCGCGGCAAAATTGATGGCGAATCATTACGAAGTGAGAAAAATTGCATGAATGGGTTTTTATTTGATGAAAATCTCCCCACTAAAATCCAATTTACTCCATCTTTACCCATCATTCATGTTTCTATGTTAGGGAATAGTCCGAGTGATAGCCAAATCTGGGAGTATGCAAAGGAAAAAGAACTGGTGATTGTTACTAAAGATGCAGATTTTTCGGATCGGTTGATGCTTGATTCTTATCCACCTAAAATAGTGCATCTACGTTTTGGAAATATGCGAAAACGTGAATTTCACTCATTTCTAGCTAGAGTTTGGCCGGAGATTGAAATGTTAGTTATTGATCACAAGCTAATTAATGTTTATTCCGATCAAATCGAAGCATTCAAATAGTTTTATGGTTTTCCATTTTTAGTAGTTGGGCAAGTTGATGTGCGGCTGCATGGGAATTAAGCGGTGATAAAATAGAATAGGTTGCTCCATGTTCTAATGATGGTTCTTCATCCCTAGATAATTCGGAAACTAGAAACTGCATTACTTTTAGTTTGTCGGCACGATTTAGATTTCGCAGGGTAGGAAATAGTTCTATGGCGTTCATAATTGTCATGGTAGAGAGAATTTCATATTTCTATTTTTCCACAAGTTTCATGATTGTGCGATCGCTCTTAGTTTAAACTTTGTATTAAACAAACTCCAGAAGCGATATCTATAAATAATTATAATTTCTTGGCTTCTGATAGATTAGCAGATTGGCTAATTAATCTAAGCTGTGCATTTTCTTTATGATAATTCTGCCATTTTTTCTTAAATTCCAGGTCTATTAAAACAGCAGTAAATTGATTATCTTCTGGTTCAGATATTTTGACATCAACAAGACTGATTGACTCAGATTCAAGAAACTTTAGAACAAGAGTATAAAATGTAAGAGGTTGAACATGATCAACATGACTATTTTTGTGATTCAATTTTTCATTACTGTATGGGCAGATCACATCATTTTTGAGGATAGAAATCCTAAACTCTTTAATTTGGTCAGTGACAGCATTTCTAAATGCGTCAAATATTTCTTTTCTTATATTTCTTCCTTTGATACATGAAATCCAACTAAAATCTGTAATACTTCCATCCATTCTTTCTATATAAAAACATTTGTTTTTATGATATTGTGCATCCAGATCGACGAATATAGCCTTGATACCAGAAGCAATCTTTTGATCACTTTCTGGATGTAGGAGTAGCAAATCTGAAACAAATATAAAATCATTATTTTCTAGTCTACTTCCTTGATCATAATGAGATACAATCGCTTGAATATATTTTTTTGCAGATTCGTGTGAAGAAAAAGTTATATTTCCAATAGTTACAGGTTTAGCCATGGTGAAATCTTCCATTTATTTATATATACAAATAAAGTAGCATAATTCAAATACATTGCGTCTTGCAACAATGTACCTAAATTATTTAATTATCTAGTTCATTTTCATGATCACAGATTAAACAAACGCCGTCTTCATCAAGAAAAGTGCTATCACAATCGGGGGATTGACAATCAGCTTTTATAGTTTCTATATTTTCACAACAGCAGAAGCAATAAAGGGACTTGGTAATTCCATCCTTATCTACTCTTTCCTGTACAAATTTAGGCTCTCCTCCATATTTCCTTGCTACACGTCCACACCAAGGACATTTATAAGATTTTTCTTTAACACGAAATCCTGTATATTTTTCAACCTCTTCTGGTTTTAAATTCTGTACAATAATTTCCATTTCTTTCATCATCCGATACTTTACACTGTAATCAATGTCATTAATCCGAGAGATAGGTGTATTTTCTAGAAAATTTTTGTGAACTTCTAACCATCTTTTTCCGGAATTCAAATTTTCTACCGCTTCAAAGACTGCTCTTAATACTTCAGATGCTTCCACAATTGTAGATTTGTTAATGCCGTGAAATGTCATATTTCTGTGTTTTCTTAGTTCGTCAACTCTTCCCTTAAAATTTTCCGAAAGTCGATTTTCTCTTACAGTATCGTATACCTTGATTAAATCCTGTGCGTCTATAGTGCGAAATTGAGAAAAAAAAGTATCATTTTTATCACACTTACCTGGCCATTGTTGCGGTTGTGTAATTAGTAGATAGGGGCTAACCTCTGCAATACATCCTTTTAATAACAACTCAATGCCCTGTTGAACCAATGCTAAGGAAGTTATAAGATTGTGTCTTCCTAATTCCCAGAATTCATGTATGTCGGTTGAATCAGGCTGGAGTTCATCTTCTTGAATCCGAATATCTATAAGTAACTCAATAGCTTGTGACCATCCGTAATCAAGAAATCTCCACCCAGAACAGAAGAAATCATCTGGTGCTGGTATATCAGTAATCATAGAATATTTTTATATATACATTGACAATGTGATTATACCACATCACACAAAAATGATATTCTTGATTAACCAAAATTAACTCCGTTTATAAACCATCTCCATCCTCAACTTCTCCACTTCAATCTTCAACCTTTCATTCTCCATTTTCAACCCCGTATTTTCATCCTTAATCAACTCCACCTCATTCCGTTTACTCAATGCCTGATTAATTGCCAACTTCCGCATATCCAAAGAAAACCAACGTTGATAAGTTTTCGTATGAATTTGCACACTATGACCCAAATTATCCGCCGCTGCTTTAATAGGAACTCCCAAAATATGCGCTCGAATTGCCCAACCATGACGTAAATCATAGGGTTTAAAATCTAAACCAATTTTTCTAAACCACCAACTAACCCTTTGAATTAAAGCTGTGATTTCTGCATAATTATTCTGGTCTTTTTTACTAATTGCTGTCACCAGCATTTCCAAATATTTCGGATTTCTTAAATCAAATTCATCAATCCATTCCTTATATAAAGGTAATGCTTCCCTTTCACCTGTTTTACAATCTTTATCAACCTGCCAAGTTAAATCTGTATTCTCATCACTTAACCACCAATCAATATGAGGATTAACAAAAAGCTCACGGGGACGTAAACCAAAAACCGCTAACATTCCATAAGTCCAACGCCATAATTGCCAACTATCTTTGACATCTTGATTAACTTGCTTACCTCGATTATTTTCATACTCTTGAAATTTATAGAAACCAGCAACTATGTCCTTATCTGTGGGAACATTACGAGAATTACTTTCAGGAACTTTAGCATAATTAGTTAAATTAATTTCAATTTTGAAAAGTTGACAAAATACAGAAATTGCCCGCACAGCATTATATCTAGCCCATTCCTTCTCTACTTGATTAATCGCATTAATAAAATTTTCCCCGTTAGCCAAATCACCAGCATTTGTATAACGCTTAATTCGGGAATAATAATAAAAGAAAGTGTGTTCACTTTTGGTAGTGCGTTTATGGGTTTTAAAATATTCACCTTCAAAATTTTCTAATAATTCACCAATAGTTTTTAAATCCTTTTTAATTCCTTCATTTCCTAAATATTTATCATTCCAAACGAAACTTTTTCTAGCAATTAATTTTCCTAACTCATAAGCCTCCTCTTCCGCAGTTTTCAGCCCATCAAAATTAGCAGGAATATTTAAAGTAATATTGTATTGTTTTCTTCCTGTACCTTTTATATCCTCATCTCCTGGTTTAATAGGTAAAGTTGCCCGTAATTGCAGACATCCATTTGATTCTCGAATTGTTACCCTGGTCTTTGCAGACTTTAAACGCAGATTTACCTGCTCTAATTCTAGTAGTACCTTTGTTTTCATGTATTCTCTTTGTTGTTGTGCTTGCAGACTTGAACCAAGAAAACTGCCATCGGTAGATGAAATAGGCTCTAAATCCGCAAAAGCTTGCTGATATTTATCTTCACCCTGGTTATACATAGTTGTCTGTTTAGCCTATATTTAGACTAAAAATAAATATGTTATGAGCAAACAATATCTACTTTAAAATTGCTTTTAGTAAACATTTTGCTATTTAAAACTATTAAACCATAAAAAGAATACTCTGGTCCTTACCACGGTTACGACGGATTCGCAATCTTCGCTCGTGACATGGACTTGGCTCTAAACAGTCCAACCTGGGGATTAATCGGCGCTCCCTGGAACAAGTCTGCAAAGAAAGCATTAAGAGCTAAAGCAGCAGTCTAATACCATCTGACGCGGGTAACCTTGCTCAAGGATAGCCTGGGGGAAAGCCCCAGGGGGGAGTAGGGAATTCAAATTTCAAAATCTAAGATTCTAAGTTTTGGATTTTGCATTCTGAATTTTGAGCTACATTCCCCACTTCCATCCAGGAGTAAGGAAACCCGTCCCCCAAACACAAACACACAGCAAGCTTGGAGAACTAGAATGCCTCAGAATCCAGAAAATATTAAGGACCACGTTGAGCTATTCCACCAGCCAGAATACCAACAATTATTCCAAAACAAGAAAGAATTTGAAAATGGTCACTCTGCTCAAGAAGTAGAAAGAGTAGCAGAATGGACCAAAACTTGGGAATATCGTGAAAAGAACTTCGCTCGTGAAGCTTTAACCATTAACCCCGCTAAAGGTTGTCAGCCTTTAGGTGCTATGCTCGCTGCTGTGGGTTTTGAAGGCACTCTTCCCTTCGTTCAAGGTTCTCAAGGTTGTGTAGCTTACTTCCGTACACACTTAACCCGTCACTTCAAAGAACCATTCTCCGGTGTTTCTTCTTCCATGACAGAAGACGCTGCTGTGTTTGGTGGTCTGCAAAACATGATTGATGGTTTGGCTAACTCTTACACTCTTTACAAGCCAAAAATGATTGCTGTTTGCACCACTTGTATGGCTGAAGTTATCGGTGATGATTAGTGGAATTTAATCAACTCCTTGCCAACTATCTATTGTAATTATTTTTCTAATTTATTTGATTAGATTTTGCTTTTAAAATGCCAACTTTTATATATCTTTTACTGTAAAAATCTCAAATACTATCTCGATATTTTGCTTATTTTATTCTTAATAAGTTTAAATACTTGTGTTGCTGTTTAGTACATTAACTTCATTGATTAAATTTATAAAAAAATACTGAATATTTAATTACTTCAGTGATCATAATATCAGAAATTTTTGGATTGAATTAATTATTGTGTAAAGTTTGTATGATTTGATATTTATCTAAGAGGTTTCTAAGTTCTTGATTTTCTGCCTTTAATTTTACTATTTCTTCCCTAAGTTCTTGTAACTCATCTTGTTTTTTCACAGCGTGACTAATAGCTTTTTTCCGATTTTCTAAACCAAACCATCTTTGATAAGTATCTGTATGCTGTTGTACAGAATGTCCAAGATTATCTGCTGCTGCTTTAATTGGTATTCCCATTAAATGCGCTCTAATTGCCCAAGCGTGACGTAAATCATAAGGTGAAAAACCTAAATCAACTTTGTTAAACCAGTCCGATAAAGCAGCACTTAATGTGTGCATACCTTTTGTATCATCACGTCCATTGATATAATCTTGAACTAGCTTGACAACTTGGGGATTTTTTAAATCAAATAATTCTATCCATGAATCATATAATGGTAAAGCTTCTCTCTCACCAGTTTTGCATAATTCATGGACTTTCCAAGTTTTATTTTCAGATAACCAGTGCTGAAAATCAGGATATAAAAACAGTTCTCTAGGACGACAACCATAAGTGGCTAACATTCCATAAAACCATCTAAATACTATCCAGTAATCTGCTTGTTCTCGTCTTTTATTTCGTCTTTTATGAGCATATTTTTCCCATTGATAAAAACCATCCTCTATCATAGATTCATCAGGAACTTGGCGAGGCTTTGGTTTAGGACGTTTAAATTTAATTACTAAAGGTATATTAAACTCTTTACAAAATAAATTTAAGGCTATAGAAGTTCGATGTTTCCAACTAGGAGTATCATTAGAAATATTATCAAATTGTCTTTTAATATTTTCTGGAATTGCCAACATATTTCTATCAAATTGATTCAGTACCCCTAAATAGTTTTTAAAAAAAGTTCCTTCAGATTTAATATTTCTCTGTCGTGAACTAAAATATATTTTTTCATAATTATCTAATAACTCGCCAAAAGTTTTTTCACCCTGTTCTTGCTTATTACCTAAATATTTAGAAGTCCACGTAAATTGCTGTCTAGCAATTAATTTTGCTAATTCATTTGCTTCTTCTTCCGCAGTTTTTAAACCATAAAAATTAGCAGGTATATTTAATGATATTTTGTATTGTTTTGTATTTTTTCCTTTAGTATTAATATCATGAGGTTTGAGAGGTAGGGTAGCTTGCAGATATAGACTACCAGCTACTTGAACTATAGCCACTCGTGAATTAGCTGCTTTTAACCTTGCATTAACTTCTTTGAGTGCAATATCAAATTGAATTTCAGTATTAACAGCTTGCTTTTCTAAATGTTTCATAGTTCCGATGTATGTACCGTCTGTAGTGGCAGTTTTGACGGTAGATGCTTGATAACCCTTGTGTAGCTTAGTTTTTAGCATTGCTTATTTTTTGCTTAAATATTATGAAACTCTAGAAGCAAAAATACCGCTGTTTACCAGAAACTATTTCCAGGTCATTGCAATCACAACAGTATTTCGGTGGATTTACAATACCATGAATGACCACGCATAACTGATATTTTCGGTGATGACTTAGGTTCATTCATCGGTAATGCTAAGAATGCTGGTTCTGTTCCTCAAGATTTCCCAGTTCCCTTCGCTCATACTCCTAGCTTCGTTGGTTCTCACATCACCGGCTACGACAACATGATGAAGGCGATTCTTTCTACCTTAACTGAAGGTAAAAAGAAATCCTCCAGCAATGGCAAAATCAACTTCATGCCTGGTTTTGATACCTACTCAGAAAACACCCGCGAATTAAAGCGGATTGCTTCTTTGATGGGTATTGACTACACAGTTCTTTCTGACACCAGCGACTACGTTGACTCACCTAACGATGGTGAATTCAATATGTATCCCGGTGGTACTAAGTTAGAAGATGCAGCAGATTCTATCAACGCTAAAGCTACCGTTGCTCTGCAATCTTACTCCTTGACCAAAACCTGCGAATACATTGCTAAGGAATGGAAGCAAGACGTTAGTGTTGCTCGTCCTTGGGGTATCAAAGGAACTGACGAATTCTTAATGAAAGTCAGCGAATTGACCGGTAAAGCAATTCCTGAAGAATTAGAAATCGAACGTGGTCGTGCAGTTGACGCAATGACCGACTCCCACTCTTGGGTACACGGTAAGCGCTTCGCTATCTACGGTGATCCTGATTTAGTTTACAGTGTAGTTAGCTTCATGTTGGAATTAGGTGCTGAACCTGTACACATCTTGGTTCACAACACCAACAAAGACTTTGAAAAAGAATTGCAAACTCTCTTAGATTCTAGCGAATTTGGTAAAGACGCTAAAATCTGGGGTGGTAAGGACTTATGGCACTTACGTTCCTTGTTGTTCACCGAACCCGTAGACCTATTAATCGGTAACTCCTACGGTAAGTACCTATGGCGTGATTGTGGTGTACCTTTAGTTAGAATTGGTTATCCTATCATGGATCGTCACCACTACCACCGTTATGCAACCATCGGTTACAAAGGTGTAATCAACTTGTTGAACTGGATTGTTAACACAATCTTTGAAGAAATTGACCGCAGCACCAATGTTGCTGGTAAGACCGATATTTCTTACGACTTAATTCGCTAAGAATGTCAATGTTCAGTTGTCAGTATCACTTCATCAAAACTGACAACTGACTACTAGCACAAAAGCGCGGAATGAATGGGGGTTGGGTATTATTTCCCAATTCCCAATTCCAATAATTTCCTAGTGATTACTCACTCCATATTTTCTGAATTGTAGTTATCTCAGGTTTGTATTATGGCATCTATGCACCATTCTCATACTCAACCTAACTATCATCCACCTAACTATAAAAGTCCTGGTATCCTCAAACCTCTGAGACACTTGTTAGATGGAATTCAAGTTAGAAATTATCGTCTAGCACATTTGCTCTGTCAGTTAATTCCCTGTTGCTGTCCTTTTGAGCAAGATATTAATTTATTTGGTCGGACATTTCATATTCCTGCATTGTGCAAACTCAATCCTCTCTATGATGAATTTGTCGCTTTACGATTTCGGGCTTTGTCATATCTTGCTGATGAATGTAGCGAAGATGTGACTCAATATATTTGCTAAATATTAGTTATTACTTATTACCCATTACTTTTCTGTTATTGTTCATTGCTCATTGCTCATTAATCATTGGTTATTGGTCATTAGATATTAGTATTAAATTAAGAAAATGACAATTATCAAGGATTGATGTTATTAAAAATCAGTTACAGATAAATAGATATCTTTTCTGAAACTTTATCTGTGTAAATCTGATATTAAGAGGAATTTTGCGGTAAGTCTATAGAGTTTTGCTCACATTTTAATTAATAAAATTCAACCAAGGCGAGACATAGATATGAAAATGACCCAAAGCAAAATTAACGAACTTCTGAATGAATCAGGATGCGAACATAATCAAAAAAAACAAGGAGAAAAGAAAAATAAATCTTGTACACAACAAGCTCAACCAGGAGCTGCTCAAGGGGGTTGTGCTTTTGATGGAGCGATGATTGCCTTAGTTCCTATTACCGATGCTGCTCATTTAGTACATGGACCGATTGCTTGCGCTGGTAACTCTTGGGGAAGTCGGGGCAGTTTGTCATCAGGTCCGATGCTTTATAAAACAGGTTTTACCACTGATATAACAGAAAATGATGTGATTTTTGGTGGTGAGAAAAAGCTTTATAAAGGCATTATCGAAATTCACAAACGTTACAAACCAACCGCAGTTTTTGTCTATGCTACCTGTGTCACTGCTTTAATTGGTGATGATATGGAAGCAGTTTGTAAAGTAGCGGCAGAAAAAATTGGTATTCCTGTTGTTCCTGTCATTGCTCCCGGATTTATTGGTAGTAAAAATCTAGGTAATCGTTTTGGTGGTGAAGCTTTACTAGATTATGTAGTTGGTACTGCTGAACCAGAATATACTACACCTTATGATATTAATTTGATTGGTGAGTACAATATTGCTGGGGAAATGTGGGGCGTTTTACCTTTATTTGAAAAGTTAGGTATTCGCGTTTTATCTAAAATTACTGGTGATGCTCGTTATCAAGAAGTTACCTATGCTCACCGCGCTAAATTAAATGTAATGATTTGCTCACGAGCATTGTTAAATATGGCGCGAAAAATGCAGGAACGTTATGATATTCCTTATTTAGAAGAGTCATTTTACGGCATTGATGATATTAACCGTTGTCTGAGAAATGTTGCTGCAAAATTAGGTGATGCTGACTTACAAGCAAAAACAGAAAAGTTAATTGCTGAAGAAACAGCCGCTTTAGATATTGCCCTTGCACCCTATAGAGAAAGATTAAAAGGTAAGAGGGTTGTACTCTATACTGGTGGGGTAAAAAGTTGGTCAATTATTTCCGCTGCTAAAGATTTAGGAATTGAAGTTGTTGCCACCAGTACCCGCAAAAGTACAGAAGAAGATAAAGCCAAAATCAAAAAATTATTAGGCAACGATGGCATTATGTTAGAAAAAGGTAATGCCAAAGAATTACTCCAATTGGTGAAGGATACAAACGCCGATATGTTAATAGCTGGTGGTAGAAATCAGTACACAGCTTTAAAAGCCAGAATTCCCTTTTTAGATATTAACCAAGAACGTCATCATCCCTATGCAGGTTACATGGGAATGGTAGAAATGGCCAGAGAATTGTATGAGGCTTTGTATAGTCCCATTTGGGATCAAATTCGTAAACCTGCACCTTGGGAAGTTTAGGTTACAGGTGATAGGTGACAGGTGACAGTAAGAAGAGAATAGGGAATATTTATTCTGACTCCTGACTTCTGTACGGGCGAACGGCCGTTCGCCCCTACACCTAAAAACCATTTTGAAAAGATTGAGATTATTGAGATTATATTATGGCACTTGTTACTTTTCCGGAAAAATCTGTTTCTGTTAATCCTCTCAAACAAAGTCAAGCTTTAGGTGCATCTTTGGCTTTTTTAGGATTAAAAGGAACTATCCCTTTATTTCATGGTTCACAGGGTTGTACTGCTTTTGCAAAAGTTGTTTTAGTCCGACATTTTCGGGAAGCAATTCCTTTAGCTACTACAGCAATGACGGAAGTTACTACCATTTTGGGTGGTGAAGAAAATGTCGAACAAGCTATTTTAACTGTAGTAGAAAAATTAAACCCGGAAATTATTGGTTTATGTTCCACTGGTTTAACAGAAACTAGAGGAGATGATATTGAACGTTTTTTAAAAGATATTAGAAAACGTCATCCAGAATTAGACCATTTAGCCATTATTTTTGCACCAACTCCCGATTTTAAAGGTGCATTGCAAGATGGTTTTGCTGCTGCTGTCGAAAGCATAGTTAAGGAAGTTCCTAAAAATGGAGGCATTAAACCGGAACAAATTACAATTTTGGCAGGTTCAGCTTTGACTCCTGGAGATGTTCAGGAAATAGAAGAGATGGTGACATCTTTTGGTTTAGAACCTATTTTTGTTCCTAACTTGGGTGCTTCTTTAGATGGTCATTTAGAAGATGAATATAGTGCCATCACTGCCAGTGGTACAACTGTTAAACAACTGCGTTCTTTAGGTAGTTCTGCGTTTACTATTGCATTAGGTGAAAGTATGCGCGGTGCTGCCAAAATTCTCCAAGAAAAGTTTAATACAGATTATGAAGTTTTTCGAGATTTAACTGGTTTAGAAGCTGTAGATGAGTTTCTGCAAGCCTTATCAGTTTTGAGTGGAAATCCCGTACCAGAAAAATATCGCCGTCAACGTCGTCAGCTACAAGATGCGATGTTAGACACTCATTTTTATTTTGGTGCAAAACGGATTTCTTTAGCCTTAGAACCCGATTTAATGTGGTCTATGGTGCATTTTTTACAGTCAATGGGAGCGCAAATTCATGCGGCTGTAACAACAACCAAATCACCTTTATTAGAACTACTCCCCATTAAAAATGTGAGTATTGGTGATTTAGAAGATTTTGAAGATTTAGCAGTTGGTTCTGACTTATTAATTGGTAATTCCAATGTCAATAACATTGCTAAACGTCTTTCTATTCCCTTCTATCGTTTAGGAATTCCTATCTATGACAGGTTAGGTAATGGCTTATTTACTAAAGTAGGTTATCGCGGCACGATGGATGTTTTATTTGCCATCGGCAACTTGTTTATAGAACACGAAGAAGTCTTAATGATGAAGCAATGGCAAGGGGTAATAAATAGGTAATTGGTAATTGGTAATTGGTAATAACTAATGACCAATGACCAATGCCCTATGCCCAATAACTAACAACAAAGGACTAATGAAAGTGAAAATTGCGTTTACAACAACTGACCGAATTCATATTAATGCTCACTTTGGTTGGGCTAAGGAAATTGATGTGTATGAAATTTCCGATGAAGGATATGAATTTCTAGAAACTTTGAAGTTTGAAGGCGACCTCAAGGAAGATGGTAATGAGGATAAAATTACCCCTAAACTTGATGCTTTAAAAGATTGTACAATTGTGTATGTAGTCGCGATTGGTGGTAGTGCAGCGGCTCGATTAATTAAGCATGGTGTCACACCAGTTAAGGCTAAATCAGAAGAAGAAAAAATTGAAGATATCTTGAATAAATTGGTGCAAACCTTAAAAGGGAATCCTCCACCTTGGTTGCGTAAAGCTTTAGGAAAAAACAAACCTAACTTTTTAGATGAAATTGAAGACGAAGCAGCGGTATGAGTGAAAATAATAGTCTGAACGGAAACGCGACAAGTGCAATAATTTCTTCACCTTTTCTGAAAACATTAGTTCAACAAATCCGGGCAAATGATAGTTATGGTTTCTACCGGACTTGGTCTGATGAATTAATCCTCAAACCTTATGTTGTTACTAAACAAAAGAAAAAAGAAATTTCTGTAGAGGGTGAAATTGATCCAGCTACTATTTCTAGAATTAATGCTTTTTTTAGAGCAATAGCTTCTAGTATTGAAATAGAAACTGGACTACTTTCTAATGTGGTAATTGATTTAGGTCATGAAGGTTTTGGTTGGGCTTTGGTTTTTTCTGGGCGGTTATTATTAACTATCAAGACCTTGCGAGATGCCCATCGTTTTGGTTTTGAATCCCTAGAAAAGTTAAATGAAGAGGGAGCAAAGTTTGTTGAAAAAGGAATTGATTTAGCCAAACGTTTCCCCGAAGTAGGTAATTTGTGATTGGTGATTGGGTAAACATAACTAATGACAATTGAAGAACTAAAAACCACCATTAAAAAGCTAAATAGTAAAGCAGGTCAAATGAAAATGGATCTGCATGATTTAGCTGAAGGACTACCTACAGATTACGAAAAGTTGATGGATGTTGCGGCACAAACTTACGAAATTTATTGCAAGTTAAATGAACTCAAGCAACAACTAAAACAAATGGAGAGTGCTAAATGACTGGAACTATTCAAGAATTCAAAAAACTTGTTGATGCAGAAGAATTTTTTATCTTCTTTCAACTGCCTTATGATCAACAATTGGTTAATGTCAATCGTTTACATATATTAAAGAAATTCTCTCAGTATATGTCCGAAATTGATCAAGAATTTCCTAACTTGAGTGAGCAAGAAAAATTAGCTCAATATTGTTTAGCTTTACAGAAAGCATATCAAGTGTTTACCGAGTCTACACCCCATGAACAAAAACTGTTTAAGGTGTTTAACGATAAGCCAAAAAATGTAGTTACATTAACAGAAATCACATCTGATTAGGAGGTATAAATTGATCAACCTAACGCCTACCGAATTAGAGCGATATAGTCGCCAAATGATGCTTCCTAATTTTGGTGAATTAGCTCAAAAGCGCCTAAAATCAGCGACAGTTCTGGTGACTGGTGTGGGTGGATTAGGTGGGACTGCGGCGCTTTACTTAACAGTAGCAGGTGTTGGGCGGCTCATTCTAGTCCGGGGTGGTGATTTGCGATTGGATGATATGAATCGTCAGATTTTAATGACTGATGATTGGGTGGGAAAACCAAGAGTTTTTAAAGCTAAAGAAACTTTAGAAGCTATTAATCCTGATGTGCAAATTGAAGTAATTCATGATTATATTACCTCGGAAAATGTAGACTCTTTGGTGCAATCTGCTGATATGACTTTGGACTGCGCTCACAATTTTACCGAGCGGAATTTATTAAATGAAGCTTGTGTACGTTGGCGTAAACCAATGGTGGAAGCGGCGATGGATGGTATGGAGGCTTACCTCACCACAATTATTCCTGGTGTAACTCCTTGTTTGTCTTGTTTGTTTCCAGAAAAACCAGATTGGGATAGACGCGCTTTTTCAGTTTTAGGGGCTGTTTCTGGGACTTTAGCTTGTTTAACTGCATTGGAAGCTATTAAGTTAATTACCGGTTTTAGTCAACCATTATTGTCGGAATTACTAACAATTGATTTGCAGAGAATGGAGTTTGCTAAACGGCGTTCTCACCGCGACCGCAATTGTCCAGTTTGTGGTAATACTGCACCTTGGAGATATTCCCAATCTCAGTCCCTATCAGTTTAAAGTTTCACCACCACAAAAATAAATAATCGGCATCGGAAATCAGAATAATCGCTACAGAACAGGAAACAAAATGACTGTTACTTTAACAGAAAAAGCAGAATTTCGTTTGCGGGCTTTTTTAAAAAGTTCTGCTTCTGAAGAAAATCAAGCTAAAAAAGGTGTCCGCATCTCCGTTAAAGACGGGGGTTGCAGTGGCTATGAGTATGGATTAGAAGTTACCAATAAGCCTCAACCTAATGATATCGTCAGCCAACAAGGTAATATTATTATTTACGTTGATGCTGAAAGCGCACCCTTATTAGAAGGTGTAGAAATTGATTTTGTTGAAGGTGTAATGGATAGCGGTTTTAAGTTCTCCAACCCCAACGCAACAGATACCTGTGGTTGCGGTAAATCTTTCAAAGCTGGAGATTGTTCACCTAATGGTGTACCTTGCAGCTAAAAAATTTTGGAACTTAGGAAACAATAAATATGGATTCTTTTCTAAGTTCCATTCTATTACTTACAAATTTACAACTTTCCCGTAGACATTCTCTACATTTTTGTGTACGGAAGGAAAGATTTACCTATTTTGACCAGGTAAGAACTAACTACACAAATTACAAATCCTAGTCACGTTTAAGGAGAACGAAAAATGGCAACTTATCAAGTTAGATTGATCTGCAAAAAAGAAGACCTAGACACAACAATTGAATGTGATGAAGATGTAACAATTGTTGATGCAGCAGCAGATGTAGGTATTGATTTACCTGTTTCTTGTCATTCTGGTGCTTGTTCTAGCTGTGTAGGTAAAATTGTTGAAGGCGAAATCAACCAAGATGATCAAAGTTTCTTGGATAATGACCAAATAGAAAAAGGTTTTGCTTTATTGTGTGTTACCTATCCTCGCTCTAACTGCACAATCAAAACCCACCAAGAACCTTACTTAGTTTAAGTAAATTTTAGGTTTTAGTATTCCTGAAATCCTATTTTCACTTTAATGGTGATGGATGATTTTTATCATCTTTCATCATTTCATTTTTTACCTTCTATCTGTAATTATTATCTGGAAATGTTTACACCTTTTACTGTTACTGGCTGTTCTTTAGAATTACTCAAACCTGGAGATAAAGGTATTGTCACTGTCTGTAAAACCCAAGACGAAAAAATTAGAAAAAAGTTAATTGCTTTAGGTATCAGAACAGGGACTAATATTACTCTTGAACAGCAGTTTCCATCAATTTTGATTAAAGCTGCTAATGTAACTATGAGTATTGATAGGGAAACAGCAAGGGCTATTTATATCCGTGTGGTTGATGTTTAATTTTATTGGTTGTTTTAAATAGTATTATTTCTTTGATAAATAATTTTTCTTGATTGTGTGATCAAATAGACTGAAATATTGTATACTGTACTAATAGTACGGTTTAATACAATAGTTTTAATTACATTCAATCTTGGCAAAACATATTACAAGAACATCTTTAATTAATTAAAAGTTTAAATTACTAACAACATTAAATAACATAATTTATGGATTCTCCTGCAAAAAGTCAAAAATCACCAACCCAAAATATAGCTGCTAAAATCTTCCACTCTCTTAATATCATCAGCCTTTTCTTAATGATTACCAGCGGGTTACAAATTTACAACGCTAACCCCGTTTTTGGTGGCCGTACAGGTTTACATATTCCCCCAATTTTCACATTAGGCGCTTGGTTAGCAGGGGGTAGACATTGGCATTTTGCCGCCATGTGGTTATTTTCTCTCAATCTTTTAGGTTACGGAATTTATATTTTCATCACCAGAAGATGGCGACATAAATTTGTAGGCACAAATGACATCAAAGCCATCCAAAAAACTCAAAATCCCAAACGCCTAACCTACGCTTGGCATCGGATTATTTACACATCCATAATTCCCATCTTATTATTAGCAATTTTAACAGGAATTGGAATGTACAAACCTGCTCAATTTCCCTGGATAGTTGATATGTTTGGAGATTGGCAAGCATTAAGAATAGTACATTTTGCCTCAGTTCCATTAATAACAGTATTTGTAATCATTCATTGGCAATTAGGAAAAAAAGCCGGAGGAGATAAACTAATAGAATCCATGTTTTGGTAAACCACAGTCATAAAATCTATCAAATCATCTATAACTATCTGTGTTCATCTGCGTTTTAGAAAAAACACTTAAACATCAACCATGAAAAAACCCAAGCAAAAAGAATTAATTCACCTAATTAAACCCCAACTAACACGCCGTAAACTATTACAAATTACCGGATTTTCCAGCATAGGGACTCTACTCAGTAGTTGTGGTACACCAGCATTAGAAGACTTGGTAGGTAAACTCTCAGAACCTGTCAACCAAAAAGTAGAACAACTAATATTTCAACCACAAAAACTCGTACCAGAATTTTCTATTAACGAAATTCAACCCCAAGAATTAATAGTAAATAGCTTCCGTAATACACCAATAATTGATGTTGATAAATTTAAGTTAATTATTGATGGAGAAGTGAATAATCCCCTCAGTTTAAGTATGGCAGAAATTCAAAACTTACCTTTAAGTTCCATGATAATTCGTCATGTTTGCGTTGAAGGTTGGGCGGCCATTGTGCAATGGGGAGGTATATGTTTACGGGATTTAATCGCTTTATCACAACCAAAAGCAACTGTTAAATATGCTTTCTTTGAATCAGCAGATGGTTATTATGAAAGTTGGGATTTACCTTCAGTTACTCATCCACAAACCTTATTAGCTTATCAAAAAAATGGGCAACAATTACAGATTGAAAATGGCGCACCTTTGCGTTTAGCTTCACCAATTAAGTTGGGTTATAAACAGAGTAAATGGGTGACAAGAGTTACTTTGTTGAGTCAGTTATCAAATTTTAAAGGTTATTGGGAAGACCAAGGTTATGAATGGTTTGCGGGGTTGTAAACAAAAGTGCTGTAATATATATAGACTATAGAGAAAAAAGATGCTATGCCCAAACGCCTCCTAGTTGTTGAATCGCCCGGAAAAGTCAAAAAACTGAGTCAAATTCTCGGTACAGATTGGATAGTTCGCGCTAGTTGTGGACATATCCGCGAACTCAGTAATGAGGGTGAAGATTCGCTAGGATTCACAATGATAGGTAACAATGTTAATTGCAAATATATCCCCCGTGACCAACGCGCTAAAGAAACAATTCAAAAACTTAAAGCCGCTGTCAAACAAGTTGATGAAGTCATTTTAGCAACAGACCCAGATAGAGAAGGAGAAACCATTGCTTGGCATCTCAAAGAAACCCTGGGATTACGAGAACCCAAGCGAGTAGTTTATACAGAGATTACAGCATCAGCCGTAAAAGCCGCAATTTCCCATCCTCGGAAACTTGACTCTAACTTAATCGGTGCAGGATTATGCAGAGATTGTCTTGATAAGTTGGTAGGATACAAAGGTAGTCCCCTAGTTTGGGCATTAAACAACGGTGCAAAAAGTGTAGGTAGAGTCCAAAGCGCCACATTACACCTCATTTGTCAGCGCGAAAGAGAAATTCAAATTTTCGTTCCCCAAGATTACTGGAGTGTGTGGGTAGACTACAAAGAAGGATTTCGGGCTTTTTACAAAGGTACAGCTAATACCCTCACAGAAACACCAGAATCAGAAACCCAAACCCACGATGATGCAGCTACGAATAACCCCGAAAAACCAGAGTCTAAGAGGGTTTTATCAGCAGCAGAAGCAGATAAATTAGTTGCAGAAGCTAAACAACATCCTCACAAAGTCATCCAAATTGAAGGTAAACTCACCTATCGTCAACCACCCCCACCATTTACCACCTCCACCCTACAACAAGCAGCCGGGTCTAAACTGAAATTTGCCCCAGAAAAAACCATGCAGGTGGCACAAAAGCTATATGAGGCAGGGTTGATAACATATATGCGTACAGATTCAGTCATGCTAAGTCCTGAATTTTGCGCCAGTGCGCGTAAGTGGTTGGAAGAACATGACCCCCAGAATATACCCCAACAAGTAGCTAAATACCGTAGTAGTAAAACAGCACAGGAAGCACACGAAGCGATTCGTCCTACAGATGTGTTTCGTCCTTCGGTACAGTTGCGGGTAGAATTACCTGAAGATGAGTTTAACCTGTATGTGATGATTTGGAAAAGGGCAGTTGCTTCTCAATGTCGTCCTGCACAGGTGAGAAAAACTTTAATTATTACCCAATCAGGTAATATTTTATGGCAAGCGAGGGGACAAGTTGTAGAGTTTTATGGTTATGCGAAATATTGGCCTAATTTGGGTAAAGATGCGGTTTTACCAATTTTACAACAGGGGCAAAAATTAACTTTAGAAAATGCCGGACATGAAAAGAAACAAACCCAACCACCACCAAGATACAGTGAACCAAAACTTGTACAATTAATGGAAAGAAAAGGTATTGGTCGTCCTAGTACCTACGCGCCTACAGTTGCGACTTTAAAGAAACGTAATTATATTGAATTAAAAAAAGGTAATCTTCATCCTACAACTTTAGGTTTAGAAGTTGATGAGTTTTTACAAAAGGCATTACCAGATTTATTAGAAGCAGAATTTACCGCCAAGATGGAAGCGGAATTAGATAAAATTGCTGAAGGTAAAAATTCTTGGCAAAATTATTTAACTACTTGGAATCAAAGTTATTTTGTCCCTGCACTTTCTAAAGCTAAAACTGTGGTTGTTAATGTAGGAAATACGGCTAAAACTAATGGTAAATTTGAGCGTAAATATGAAAGTTCAAAAACTAAATGTCCTGAATGTAGCAACTTTTTAGCGAAAATTCCTAGTAGTAAGGTGAAGAAGAAATATTTTCTTAAATGTGTGAGTGGTTGTGAAAATATTGTTTTGTTTTGGAGTGATTTTAATAAACGTTGGGAAGCACCAAAAACAAAAACATCGGCAACAGAAAATACTCCTAAGCCAGCGGCTAAAATAACATCTTATCCCTGTCCGGTATGTAAGAAACCTTTAGAGGAGTATAGTTATATTAAAGATGGGCAGAATAAAACCATGTTGCGGTGTTCTGGTCAGGATTCTTGGAAGGATAAAAAACATAAGGATGCGGCTTATTTTTATACAGCAAAAGGGTGGTGGAGTCCTAAATTTGGGAATTTGTAGATTGAATGAATATGAATGAATATTTTATGCAGATGCTGTTAATGTGTAACTGTATTTTTTAAAAATTGGGATGTTCCCGGTAATGCTTGGATAATTTAGGTGTAAAAGATAATCCTTTACACCCTGTGAAAATTTAAGATTTTTGAATTTCTTGTTGTAAAGTTTGCACTTCTTCAACAGATAATTCTGTAACTTCAGCAATTTGTTCTAAACTCATTACTCCCATTCTTAACAAGTTTAAAGCTAACTTTCTGGTTGTTTCCGTTTTACCTTTGGCTTCACCTTCTTCTAGGATTTCTTGATAAATGACTGATTCGCGCATAATCTCACTCCTGAATATTTTCCTAATTACATCTTTGTTTAACACTAGACCGGCTAAAACGCTACTAGCAGCAGCTATATTTCTTTGTAACCTTTGTTCTGTGATTCCTTCTACTGCATTTGTTCATCTAATGTCTATTTATGATTTTGCTGTTTGATTGCTTGTTGCACGACGTCGATATCTAACTCAAGTATACGAGCAATTTGTTCTACATTTAACCCCTCATTTAACAGTCTAGGAATGGTTTCTAGCTTTGTTTCTAACTCTGTTTCTTCTTTGACTTCTTGATAAAATCGGGTTTTTTGCCATTCTGTTAATCCAAACATTGCTTCTAACTCCTGACGGCTATAGGATGAGAATTTGTAAACTAGCATTCTTTCTACTAATTCTAAAAGATTTCGACTCTTGGCCGCATCTGCTTTTTCTACTAAATTGATCAAAGTTTTTGCTTGTTGGATAGCTTCATCTTCAGGGGAAACTACTAATTTAATAATACCTAAACCAATTGAAGATGATGTATCAGTTATTTCATCTAAGTAAACGACATGAATTAATCCAGCAGTTAGTAAACTTTGATATGCTAAGGGTATACCAGGATCAAGATCCCGATTTGCCCACAATACTACCGCTTGCCATGTTCTTTGAGGTTTATATTGGTTTAAGTAAAGAAATGCTTCTGTAATTAATCGCCAGTATAAATTATCATCGCTTTGAAATTGTACTTCCACAAAATAAATCGGGTCTTGTGGGTACTCTGGTTTGGGTAAAAATAAGCCATCTATTCGACGTGCTAATTCTTTGATTTCCACTGAGGAAAATTCGTAGTGTAAGGCTAGTGTTGGTGACTGTTCTAGCAATTCAAATAACACACTGGGGAGATTTTGCAGTAATGTGTAAAATATCGTGTCTGTCTTCATTTGATAACTCGTTTAATGCACCGTGTTGAATCTTTTTCATATTTTTATATTAGACGTTTCCTATTTATTTTTGAGAATGACATCTAATATTTCTGGCAGGGTAAAATAAATATAGTAAAGAATTGGTGTACCCACAATATCTATAGTTCCATATCTACGACATAAATCAGAGTTAGGTATTTTAAGTTGAGGAACTTCAATAGGAGTAGAGTTAATATGAAAGGTGATACACCATTTAGGTTTTACTTTTAATTTGCCTTTTGCATCTCTGTCTTCTTGTTTTTCTCCTAAATCATAAAATAAATTATCATAAAAATACTCTATATTTACTTTTTTAAATTCGTCAGCAAGTATACTTTCTGAATAGGGAAAGTAAGATTCTACAAGATTAGGCATATTTTCCCCTATAGTTTCAAAAAATATTTCCACTTGTTTAATAATATAATTTGTGGCATTTTTTATTTGCTTCTCATTTTTAAAAGAAATTAAAGGAACATAATCACTTTTTAAAATTTGATTTTCTAGCAAAATAATTTCTGTCTGTTTTCTGGAAGGATGAATATGACGAGTAGCTTCGATTTTTGGTTGATAATAATTTTCCCAACCTACTAAAACATCTGATGCTTCAATAATTCCTAAGTATACCTTTTGTATTACCTCAAAATCTGCTTTAAATATTTCAATACCTCTAATATTAAACCTATCTTCCATAGTTCCTAGAAACTTTTGGTCAGATTCAAGTTTATTAGTAAAATAAAAAGGAATAAAAAAGCAATTATATATGGGAATGTCAGGAAAAGTTTGTTGTAATGCTAATTCATACCCAAGTTGTTTTTCTAAAGCTATTCTATAACTTTGATCAGTTTCTTCCAAAAATTTATTTCTATAATCTTCATATTTTTTTAAAGAAACATTTTTAAAATCAATAATTCTGATGTAATCAGTATTTATAGAACGTAGCCAAATGAGATCAGGTTGTGGATAACGACGTAATAATTTACTAATTTTATATTGTATGATTTGATATTGCACATTAGGAAATATTCTCATATTTAAATCCCATTCAATACAGAATACTTCTCTCCAAGATAATATTTTTCCTCTTTTTGGATGTCGACCGCCAGAGTTTAATTTTTGATGTAACCACTCATTACCAAATTTGTTTAATTTATCATCACTACCTTTAAAATTCCAATTACCAACTCTATTTTTTTCTATTCCTGGTCTATTAGAATTTTCATGACCATCTATTGGGATATCAGTATCCGCAAAACAGATATCATCAAAATCATAATTATAAATGGGATCAAAATTTTTCTTAAAAAAGTAGGTTTGACACATATCTTCCCAAACATAATCAAAACCTTGTTCTCCTTGTATTCCCCAAAAATCACCATCATCTAAATCCGGGTTTAATCCTCCATATAAGAAAATCTCAATAGCTTCATAAAGTCCCCAATAATCAGCATCTTTATAATGGGTATTTCTATCTGTATTATCAAGAGCTTCTTTACAAAATGTAATAGTTTCCTCAAAAGTATCTTGATCAAAAAGAGAGTGATTAATAGTTAAATAATTATCTCTAAATCGTTGCGAAAGAAATTGAATATCTTGACTTCTACCATAAACATGATCAGGTACATCTTCCTGTAATTGTTGAATAATTTCATTCAGGATAAAACAATAAAGATTAACTATATTGGTACTTTCATAACTTATCATTGGACGTGGTAAGTCCATGACATCAATATAAATTGCTCCATTATCTAGATAAATAGCTCTATCTAAATATTTATATATTTTAGAATGGTCTATTTCTTCACTACGTCTAACTTTCTTTTCAATGGAATTAATTGCTAAATCATCATAAGTTTCTAACACTCTTTCAATCATAGAAAGTTTACTGTATAAAATACACTCACTTTCTTCTTGGTATTCTAAAGTAATACCTCCTGTACTCAAAGTTGGTTGATCTTGATTTTTCTTATTTTTAGCATCTTTCCTGGTAACTCTGGAATTATTTTCATTGTCACGATCAAATTTTCTGAATGTGCGATACATTAAAAAGAAAAAATCACGGACTTTATTAAATTTACTACTATCATCAGTACCAGTTGCATTTTGATATTTAGCAATAAAATCATCAAACCCTTTTGGCAAGTAAAAAGCATACCCACCATTATCATCTGCTTTAATACCTACAAAATCTGAACCTATTTTCAGATCAATTTGTGAAAAGTCCCACATAATAATTAACCAGTTGATTGAACAAAGAGGAAATTATCAAGATTTTGAATGACATTATTTAGTTGTATATTTTAAGAGATTGGTTACAAATTCCTGATGGTATTTAATAAAATCACCAAAAGTCACCAACTCTTTATCACTCTTGTTTAAAAGTTTGCGAATGGGGGTTTTATCACGGTTAAAAACACTATCCCAAATAAAGAACATCAGTTTATTTTTGATCTGATCTTCTGTAATTGTACCTGCATTGATGAAACGATAACCTATTTGCATATCTTCTATTCTGCCACTTCTGACAGAATTATGATTATCTTTAATAAAGATGTTGAATCTCTCTACTAAATTTTTCCATTTTAAAGTGCCATCTCCATAACCTTCTAAGGTAACATTATCTAATTTTTTATCATCATCTTCATTCCAGTCTACATATTCCCATTCCCAACGTCTTTTAAAAGCGTTATCCATAAAGTAAATGGAATTATCCGAAGTATTCATTGTTCCAAATATGGAAAGATTGTAAGGAATGCGAATTGAACTTACAACAGACGTACTTTTTTCAACCTTAATCTGAATTTTATCTAAAATGTCTTGATATTCTCCCAATTTTCTTTCACTTGTATGTTTACCATAAGTATATGTAGGAACTTTTTCTACATTATTAAATCCAACTTCTTTAAAACCTGTTAATTTGATAAGTGTTTGAAATTCTAAATCAGAAAGACTAATTTCATAGGCAGACCACCCATCTTGACGACGATCTAGCAGTTGAAAAACTGTACCAAAAATTGCTGAAGAGTTACCTCTATTGATTTCATCAATAACTAAAGCAACATTTTGTACGGTTTCGTCTTCTTTTTGAACTAATAAATTTTTATAAGCTTGAGCCAATGCTTGTAAAAAATGACCTTGATAAAATTGATAATAAACATCTCCATTAGATTTAGTCTGTGGCATTAATTTTCCCATAAAATCGCCATAGGTGTATTCAGGATGAAAAACAGTTTTAATCAGATTCTCAGGATGAATATTTTTATCAATCCCTAAAATCTGTTTAACAATTCCGCCATCAATATCATTGGAAATTTTATGGCTTTTACCAGTACCAGGACAACCGAAAAATATTTTTTGAATTGGACTTGTCATAGTTTTATTACCTTTTGTTTGCTCATTACCCAGATTTTGTAAATATTCAAAAAAGTCTAACAACTGTTCATCAGTAAGTAATTTAAGAATTATTTGGCGATAAGTTTTGACGAGATAATTTTTTTCTTGTGTTGGTGTCCAACCCAAGCGTTTAAGTTCTCGATTTATCAAAGTTGTAATATCGCCAAAATCAACAGACTCCGAAAAATGTTGGCCCATTTAATTGAACTATGAAATTTTAGCTAATTTCTAATTATACAGGGTATTCAGAAATAACACTAACTTATTTACACATCTTTATACATTACTATTTCTAGCAATAATGGATGAAGAAAAATATTTTTTAGTTTAATATTTGTTATGATTAGATTGATAATTTAAAAATATATTGCAATTTTTAACAAAACTAAATCACTTTAATCCTGCAAATCCTTAAATCCTGCAAATCCTGATTCTGATAGTAAGTAAGTTGGGTTTCTTTACCTCAACCCAACATTTATTACTTTCCATTTATCCAAGTATGTAAAACTAGATTAATAATCAGATAAAATAAAGAAATAAATCCCTAAAAAACTTTAACATGAACTTTTTCGACAAGTTAAATACAACAATTTCCCAAAATCAAAGTTTACTAATAGTCGGACTTGATCCCAACCCAGAAATGATTCCTAACCGTTATCAAAATTCTGATTTGATGACTGGTTTAGAAAATTGGTTAAATTTCGTGATTACAGAAACCGCTGATTTTGTTTGTGCTTATAAACCAACTTTAGGTTTTTATCAATCTTTAGGTGTCCCAGGTTTAGAGTTATTAATAAAAGTTTTAAAATCTATTCCTAGTCACATTCCCATTATTTTGGATGCTAAACATAGTGATTTGAATACTAGCAGTATTTTTGCCCATACTATATTTACAGAATGGCAAGTAGACGCTGTTACTTTAAGTCCTTATTCTGGACAAGATCATGTTGCACCTTTTTTAGTTTATCCTGATAAAGCTGCTTTTATTTTGTGTTCTACTTCTAATCCTAGTGCCACAATTTTACAGGAATATCCTGATCTTAAAAACCCTTTTTATTTAAAAGTTGTCGAAGAGTCAAAAAACTGGGGAACTCCTGAACAATTATGTTTAGAAGTGGGAACTACAAATGCAGAAATTCTCAAAAATGTCCGCACAATCGCACCGGAAAGAATTATTATGGTGCGGAGTCTTTGGGCTAAAGAAAACACTCTGAAACCTATTTTAAGTGCAGGTTTAAATAGTAATGGTGATGGTTTGTTAATTCCTGTTCCTCAAGATATGTTAGGAAGTGAAAACCTTTCTCAAGAAATTCAAAAGTTACGCACAGAAATAAATAATTTTAGAAGTGATTTTGTTGATAATGCTTCTAGTTGTGATGTTTGGGTTTCTAATGTGGAAATCAAAAATAATCATCCCCATCAAGATTTGATTTTACAACTTTTTGATATTGGTTGTATTATGTTTGGTGAATTTGTGCAAGCATCTGGGGAAACTTTTCCTTATTATATTGATTTACGGAAAATTATTTCTAATCCCCAAGTTTTTAATCAGGTGCTTAGTGCTTATGAAGATATCTTAAAAACTCTCACTTTTGATCGTTTAGCGGGTATTCCCTATGGTTCTTTACCTACTGCAACGGGTTTATCTCTGCGTTTACATTGTCCGATGATTTTTCCCCGCAAGGAAGTTAAAGCACATGGTACACGGAAGGTAATTGAAGGTAATTTTCACCCAGGGGAAACTATAGCGGTGGTGGATGATATTTTGATTAGTGGGAAAAGTGCAATTGAAGGAGCGGAAAAAATTAAGTCTGTGGGTTTAAATGTGAAGGATATTGTGGTGTTTATTGACCATGAAAAAGGTGTAAAAGATAGGTTAAAAGCTCAAGGTTATAATGCTTATTCTGTGTTAACTCTTTCGGAAATTGTGAATACTTTATACGAAGTTGGCAGAATTACTGAGCAGCAATTTTTGGCGTTTATGTAGGGGCGAACGGCCGTTCGCCCCTACAGAATGATTACATTGTCAATGATTGAGGATTGGTTTCAATCAATGTTGCTAAATCTTTCAAGAATGCAGCAGCATGAGCGCCGTAAATAATCCGATGATCACAGGTGATGTTAACTTTCATTTGTTGACAAATACCAAATAAACCATCTTTGGTAGCTACAACTTCTGGACGAGAAGCAGCGATCGCCAAAATTGAACCCTGTCCAGGTGGTAAAATTGCATCAAAGGTATCTACACCAAACATTCCCAAGTTAGACAAAGTAAATGTACCGCTGTTATATTCTTCTGGTTGTAGTTGTTTTGCTCTAGCTTTATCTACTAAAGTTTTCCAATTCCGTGACAAGGAATAAATATCAATTTGATCCGCTTTCTGTAATACTGGTGTAATTAATCCACCATCATCCATGGCTACAGCTACAGCTACGTTAATATTGCCATGATGAACAATTCCCTGTTCTGAATAACTAGCATTCAGTAATGGATGTTTTTGTAATGTCACCGCTACCGCTTTCGCTAATAACGCTGTCATTGTCACACCTTTAGATTTTATCTGTTTATAAACTTTGTTGAGTTCATCAACTGTAATTGTGTAACCAACATGGAATGTAGGTACAGTCAAACTAACCATCATGTTGCGTACCACTGCATTCTGTAAAGTAGTCAATGGTACTACCTGACCAGGTACAGAACTGGTGATAGCTGGAGTAGGTGCGGGTACTGGTTTTACAGGTGCAGGTGCTACAGGTGCTGTAACAACTGGCGTTACAGGTGCTGGGGGTTGAGTTGGAGTCACTGCGGGAGTAGTAGGCTGAGGTGTTTTACCAGCAGCAGTTTCTACATCTTCAGCGACAATGCGACCATAAGGACCGCTACCTTTAAGATTATTTAAATCAATTCTATATTCTTTAGCTAACTTGCGAGCGCGAGGTGAAGCAACTAACCGACCTTCTTTGTGGTTAGAGCCATTGTGAGAGGCTGTTACAGGAGCAGCGACATTGCCAGCGGCTACAGGTACGGGTACAGGTGCAGGTGTTTCAGTCACCGCAGCAGCACCACCACCAGCCATAGCTATGGCAGCTTCTATTTCTGCTTCTGTTTCTGCTACGTAGGCGATCGCAGCACCAACAGGGGCAGTTTCACCAGCAGGGACGATGATATGGGCTAAAAATCCTTCATAGAAAGATTCCACATCCATATCCGCCTTATCTGACTCGACAACCACCACTGTTTCGCCTTTTTCCACTCTATCCCCCGGCGACTTTACCCAAGAAACAATTTTGCCCTCGGTCATGGTGGAACTTAGCGCCGGCATAAATACTTCATTAATGCTCATAATGGTGGTTTTAGAATCAATAATTTTATGGACTTTAACAGCTGTTGCCAGATCGAATTGTATCTTGCTACGAGGATTTTAGAGCAAATTATCAGCAGAAGGCAGGATGTGGGGAGGTGGGGAAGATTAATAAATAATCAACTAATCACCAATTACCCATTCCCATTTGGAACTTAACGCCGAAGCTGATGTCTATTTAGATAAACTGAGATTATCTGTACTCCTCACTGCTTCTTCACACACAAATACTAACGATCAGCAGTTATTAGGGGTGAGATTTGAACTTAAAACTCAAAATTGGTGAATAACCTGTTTAAAATTCCCCTTTCAATCAGATGAATATGTCGGCAAAGTTGAAATTTGTTTTAATTTCGGTTTTTAGTGTATTCACTGCTGTTGCTGCGGTTTATATAATTCAGCATCAGCCAGCTTTGTTAATGACGAGAAATGCAAATAGTCAACAACAAGCTATATCTTTAAAAAACAACTCTTCTGACTCTTCTCAATTTGTCGCTTACCCTGAGCGTTCTCAATATAAAACTATACCATTAGAAAGTATAAACTCTATTCTCCAAGGTAGTGATCCTGGTACTCTGGCTTTAAATATTCTTTATGATCTCAAGTCGGTGGAGGGAAAGCCTTCTGTTGAGGTAACATTTCCCCAATCTAATCACGCTTTGGTAATGATTACAAAAGTCAAACAGGTAACAGATAATTCTGTCAATACTATGAAATATCGAGTGGAAATGAACCGTTTTGGGCGATCGCTATTAGTTAGTTCACCACCTGTCTGGCAAATTACCTGGGCTGGTTATCAAGTACAATGTACTACTCAAAGTCCAGCCCAGAATCAGTTTAGCCACAATTGCAATTAGTCAGTAGTTAGTGTTCAGTGGTCAGTTGCTCATGACTAATGACTAATAACCAATGACTAAGTGATTAAATATCACCACGAATTTCTTCGACTATGCCATCTCTTAATACAACTTCAACTTGCATTTTACTGATTAAGTTATCTCCGGTTTCTACCTTAAAAAACCCTTCCATTTGAAACTGATTAACTTCTTGATCTAATTCCAGAAACTGCACTTGTTGAAGGTTTTGCAGTAATTGATTTTTTTGCTCTAGAAATTCACTTTTCTTTTGATTAACTTGGATTTGGATATTATCAATTTGTTGCTGAGTTTGGGGACCCGGTGGCTGTACACTTTGCTTTTGAATGGCAGAAATTGCTCTTTGTCCTTCCATGTCTAACTGTTGCAGCTGCTGATCTAGTTGGTTGATCTGCGTTTGTAGCTGCTGTTGTACTTCCTCTTTCCAGAGAGTTGTCACGATGGCTTTGACGTTAACGCCACGTTTTAAAAGCAATTGAGATTTGGAGACATCCATAAAAATTTCGCGTTCACTCTAAATTATTTGCAAGGGGAATTATTTGACAAACATCTCGTCAATAATATCTCGATAATTTTCCATAACAACATGACGACGGATTTTTAATGTTTGTGTCATCATGCCATTTTCAATGGAAAAGGGTTCGAGGATTAGCTTAAAGGGTCCGATGCGATCATCGGCTCGATAACCTGGACGATTTTTCACTTCCCGGTTTAATTCTTGCCGAAATAAATCCTGAATTATTTTACTCTCTAAGTCAATTTTTTGACTGGTTGAGGTGGAATCATTCTGGGTACTGATATCCAGCTTCTGCATTTCTGCCCATTTCTCTAGTGCTTCTACATTAGGAACTATCAACGCGCCGATACTACGCTGGTCTTGTCCTACTAACATGATTTGATCAACATAGGGCGATCGCAAACAAGCATCTTCTATGGGTTGGGGTTCAATATTTTCCCCGTTGGTTAAGACGATGGTATCTTTAGCCCTACCAGTCAGCACTAAATCATTTTCTGGTGTTACCCAACCCAAATCACCACTATCAAACCATCCTTCTGCATTTATAGCTTTTTGTGTGGCTTCAGGGTTTTGATAGTACCCTTGCATGATTTGGGGTCCTTTGAGCAGCACTAAACCCCTTTGTCCTACAGGTAAGGGTTGTTTGGTTTCTGGGTCTACAATTTTAACTTCTGTGCCGGGAATTGGTTGACCAGACGAACCACGCAAGTTTCGCCACGGACGACGAGCGTTTGTAACTGGGGAAGTTTCAGTTAAACCATAACCTTGTAAAATCTCCACACCAATAATTTCAAAAAAGTTATCTATGTGTTTGGGTAGCGCACCACCACCACTAATAACGTGTTTAATTTTCCCACCTGTGGCTTCCCGCACTGTGGCATAAACTATTTTTTCTCCCAGTGCTTGGAATGGTGATAAAGCCAACTCTACTATTTTCGCTCCCAATTTCTCTCCAGCGGACGCATGAAGATGATCTAAACTCAATCCCTGGGTAATCCGCCGCGCTGTCATATATTTCTGGCTGGTAGAGAGTAAAAATTGAATCAGTTTTTGTTTATTGGCTGGCTGACTCCGAAACTGTTTTTGCACTCCTTCATAAATTGATTCCCACAACCGAGGAACAGCAATCATGTAGTTAGGTTTATATTTTTTTAAATCTTCCTTGACAGCACGTAAATTAGTGTAAACCTGTGTACAACCTTGAGAAAGTAAAAAGTATTCTCCACTACGTTCATAACTATGCCAAGTCGGTAAAATACTCAAAACCGTATCACCTGGTTGTGGTTGTACCACTGTTCCCAAGGTCTTAACTTGATGAAGTAAGTTTTTGTGAGATAACATTACACCCTTGGGTTTTCCCGTAGTCCCAGAGGTATAAATTAAAGTTGCTAAAGTATCACCGCTAGTTTTTAATGCTACTAGGGTGTGGTTACTACCCAGGTCTAATAATTGATTAAAATTAACTATTCGATATTGTTCTGCTACTGGTGGTGTTTCATCGGAAAGTAAAACCACTAATTTAATGGGTAAATCATTTAACCCAGATTCTAATTTTTTTAATGTTTTAATGTCTTCAACTACTAAGGCTGTACTACCGCTATTGGCAATAATATATAGTAGTTCTTCCCTTTCAGCTTGAGCGCTACGGACTGCATTAACTGCTCCAGCACTCATGATACCTTGATCAGCAATAAACCAGCGTGGACTGTTATCTGCTATTAGTGCAATGCGTTCAATTTGGTTACTCTCACCACCACTCATATTTATCCCTAGTCCTTGCAAACCCGCTGCAAATTTTTGGATTTGTATAAATAGCTGAGAATAGGTAATTTTGAATTCTGGCTGGGAATGGGGGTTATGGAGCGCGATAATATGATCAAACTTCCTGGCAGCTAAAGACCATATTTCTGGTAGTGATTCAATATTTGTGTAATCTACCAAAGTCTGTAATGCTCGATATTCTCGCTCAGTCACATTTGATAAGAGAGAAGATGGGGATGGGGATTGGGTGGTTGACATAAGACTTAATTAAGAAATATTTTCTTGATTTTGTTAATAACAGTCTTGAGTATCATCTTTTCTGACTGTGTATGACACTAACACAACTTCCAGTATCTACTTTACAAAAATTTATGTTAAACTCAATAAAGATAGATTAAATGCAATGGTTCTCTACATGAGTTGATGAAAAATTTTGCATCTTAAATTTTGCATCTTTATTTTAGTTGCTTAACTCTTGCAGGAGGTGATTACCTATGGGTTTAATTGATGGACTGCTCATCACTGTTATTAATGCTGTAATTTGTTTAGGTCTTCCTAAACTCCTATCTATACTTTTATCTTTGCGAACTAAATCACCTAAACCCTCACTGAAAAACTCTGCTTTGAATACAGAGAAGTTAGAAATTTCCAGCTTTCCATATTGTACTGTTTATGACTTAACTGGTAATCAATTTTGTAAATTTAGACCCCAATTTTGTCACCGTTGTTCTTCTGGTGGATAGAGTCAGGAGTCAGGGAGATAGTATTTTTGTTCTCTGTTCCCTGTTCCCTGTTCCCTGTTCAGTCATCATACCGAATTGCTATGTGTGTTTTTCTATGAACATTTAATTTATTTATACACCACAAAAGAAATTCAAAACCCAATGAATATTTGATTATAAAGATAGTAGTTGATAATATGTAAGAGGAACAGCCAATTTTTACACAGGGGAAAATACATGAGTTTAAGAGATTGCGTACTTTTTACTTTGTTAAATACGGTTGCTTGTCTGACTTTTCCAAAATTAGTATCTGTTGTCCTGGAAGTTAAAAAGACACAGTTAACCCAGGAAGAGCAAAAAATAGAAGCAAATAGGAATATTTCAACATCAGCCGTCAATCAAGAAGTTGCTAGTGTCTTGTAAATAGGTTTAGAATTGACCAGCTTTTCTTTTTTCTTTCCTCCATCTAGCTCTTACCAAACGAATTTCATCAAAAGTGTAGTCTTGACCTAAATGTTCTCGAATTGGTGTCAGCGAAATATCTCCTAAAACCTCTAGAACTTGCCAGATTTTCTTTTGATGTTCTAGAGGTACTAATTGATTTAAGTCCACTTGTTTATTTTTCTCAATTAAATCAGAGAGATGACGAACAATAGTAGAAGTTCTCACATTACGTTGTTCAGCTATTTCTCGTATACTAAAACCTTGTTGATATAACTCTAAAGTGCTAGATTCAGTATCAGAAGGATAATGATCAAATGCTGAGTCAGAAGACTGATTGTTTGTTTGTAATTGTACAACTTTTTCCTGACAATAAGCTTGAATTTCTGTTAAAAACTGATCACCATATTGTTCTAATTTATAACTACCCACTCCAGAAAGTTCACCAAATTCATCTAATGTTTTTGGTTGTACTTGTGCCATTAATTTTAAAGTCGAATCATGAAAAATCACATAAGGGGGAACAGCTTGTTCATCAGCTAATTGTTTACGCAAAGCGCGCAATTTTTGCACCAAAACTTCCACCTCCGCAGCTTTCCCATGACCATCTTCTAAACTCAGCTTTTGTACCATAGGAACAGCAATAGAAACAGAACGTTGTTTTCGCATTACTTCCCAACTCAAAGGATTCAGTTTTAAAACCGAATAACCATCATTAGTTTGTTCTAACAAACCTTGATGTAAAAGCGATCTTCCCAACATTCGCCATTCATCAACTGTTTTATCTTTACCTATACCATGAGTAGATAACTGATCATGTTTATTGAGCAAAATCTTTTGATTTTTTCCACCCCTTAACACATCAATAATATAAGTCATTCCATATCTTTCTTTACATCTAGCTACACAAGATAAAAACTTCATGGCTTCAATAGTCCAATCTTGTACAGGTTTGGGATAACGACAATTATCACAATTCCCACAATTGCCAGGAAATCTTTCCCCAAAATAACCTAATTGAATTGTCCTTCTGCAATCAGTTCCTTCCGCATAATCTATGACTTGTCTTAATTGTTGTTTAGCAATTAATTGTTCTTGAGGATCAGTTTTTTGATTAATACTCCATTCAATGGTTTTTACATCACCAAAACTAAAAAATAAAGTACACCTTGAAGGTTCACTATCCCTACCTGCACGACCTGATTCTTGATAATAACTTTCTAAATTTCTTGGTAAGTCAGAATGAATTACAAACCGCACATCAGGCTTATTAATTCCCATCCCAAAAGCAATAGTTGCCACCATCACCCGTGCATCATCTCGAATAAATTTAGTTTGATTTCCTGCCCGTTCTTTATCACTTAAACCGGCATGATAGGATAAAGCTGCAACCTTGTCTTTTTGTAATTTAAAAGTTAATTCGTCTACTTTTTTTCTAGTTAAACAATAGATAATACCTGAACCTTCATTTTCTCTGACAATTTCTAATATTTCAGCGTAAGACCTTTTACTTTTAGGACGGACTTCATAGTAAAGATTTTGCCGATTAAAACTAGCAAGATGAATACTTGGTTGTTGTAATCCTAATTGTTCAATAATATCAGCCTTAACTCTATCAGTAGCTGTGGCAGTTAAAGCAATAGTTGAAACATGAGGGTAACGTTTTTTTAATAACCTTAATTGCCGATATTCTGGGCGGAAATCATGCCCCCATTCGGAAACACAATGAGCTTCATCAATGGCAAAGTTAGCAAGACCTATCTTTTCTTTAACTACATCTAACAGCGGGAGAAATCTATCACTAATTAACCGTTCTGGAGCAACATATAATAATTTAACTTTACCAGTCATAATCGCTTCTTCACGAGAACGCACTTGATAAGAATTCAAACTACTATTTAGAAAAGTTGCTGAAATATTATTAGTTCGCAGTGCTTCTACCTGGTCTTGCATTAATGCTATTAACGGTGAGACAACTACAGTCAAACCAGGTTTTAAAAGTGCGGGTAATTGAAAACATAAAGACTTACCCCCACCAGTAGGCATGATGACCATTAAATCCCGATTTTGTAGCGCATCTTCGATAATTTGCCTTTGTCCAGGACGAAAATGATCATAACCAAAGTGATATTTTAAGTATTTTTCTAATTCGGGATACTGAAGCATGATAAATATGTATTTTGTTTGTCAGGATTTTTGATTATTATTTGTACCTCATGAATCTGCAATATGCTGTAAGTAAATAAGTAAGCACAAAAAAGCTCAACTACGTCAGTAAAATTAACGAAGTTATGAGCCATTCCACATTTCTTTACATACAGTTTTTTGTGCCTTGTGATTTAACTTCATCTATCTGATACTAAATTGGGTGATCTTTAGGATTAACCAACTTTAATAATTTCTGTTTAATTTGAGCATCAAAAACTTCCCATTTCATTTTGGCATAAGCAGAGTTTTCATTACTACCAGATAAGAAACCCATGGGAATTTCAAAACCACCGGCACCAGTCCGTCCACCACCAAAGAACCGCCCTGTGCTATCTTGTCCAAAGGCTTCTTTAATAAATTCATCAGGATCTAAAGTCAGTTTTGTGGTTCTCAAAGAACCTATGACTATTTCTAGTTCCTCATCTTCATCATGAACTATGCCATAAACTACAGCGGTATGTACATTTTCCTCTGTCACTAAAAAATCAGCAGCTTGAGGAATGGCATCACGGTCATCGTAGCGTAAATAACCAACACCAGCGATGGAAAAGTTATTTTGGACAATGCGATTTTTGAGCGATCGCTCGATTACATCCATTACCCGCTTGGAACGATTAGCCTGTAAAATGGCATTGAGCAATTGAGCGTCATAAAATCTACTCAAATAAGCAGCAGCCATAAAATCCTCTTCCTGCGCTTGCATCAACCGATTGGTATCTGAGCGCAAACCGTGCATTAAAGCAGTGGCACATTTAATATGTTGGCTAATACTGCTATCGAGTGCCAATAAACCCAATTGTAAATACTGGGTAAATATTGTTGCAGTAGCTCGCACATGAGGACGAACATCAGCAAACTCGGCTTTGAGTTCCCCTTGTAAGCTATGATGATCCACTAGCACAATCAAAGGAATTCCCGATTGTTCTACGACTTTTAATAACTGAGATGTTGTTCCTTGATTATCAATCAACACAAACCCTTGATAAGATGATAAATCTTTACTTTTTAGGGTTTGCATAGTCCAGCGTTGAGCAGGTAAATTAGTTAGCTTAACTAAAGCAATATTCTCTTGGTGGCTTAAAGTTCCAGCATAAACAATTTCACATTTGATATCGTATTGTTGGGCAATTAACTGGTATGTCCAAGCACTAGAGAGTGCGTCAGGGTCAGGAAAATCTTGTAAAATTACAAGATGACGCTCATGCCGATGGGCTGTCAAGGTTTTTTTTAACTCTTCTGACTTTTGTACAGCCAGAGTATTACCACGTTGCGCTACATAACCGCCCCCATCACCATTGGTAGTTAATAAGGAAGAACGGGTAAGAGGTGAAAGTTCGATTGTTTCTCTATTTATGTCCACTTCCTCCCCATTCGGATCTGTAGAAAATGAAAAACTTTCAAATTGAGTAACCGGAGAATTCAAGTACATAATGAAATTTAGTTTTTGGGGTGACGACTCTAACCAGCGATACTCTTGGTTTGTCCACACACTATGATCTTGACAGAAATCCAATGTCTTGGCAAAGCATCATGTTGGTCTATATTTTGTCAAGAGCGGTAGTCAGGAATTGCTGATATATGCTTAAATTTTCAAAAAACTTTCCTATTCATGGAGCGGCTGAGATTTTTCCTTTACCCCAGAACTATAATTGGCATATTTATATTTTAGTAAACTTTAATATCATATCATGTAGGGTTTCTGGGTGATAATTTCCGTATCTGGACAAAAATCTGAGGATGTCGTGAACTCTCGTACGGTTTTAATTACAAAATAGTATATTTAACCTTTTCAGGATATGAAAACAAGCGCAATAATTGTAAGAATATCTCTTCAACCAAATCAATGATTTTTCTGAGATTTCTATCTAAGGGTGATATTTTTGTCCACTTACAGATAGATGAATTCAACCTTGAGGTCAGTATAAATTGAATGGAAGATCAAAAATTCAAGGAGCAGAAAATCATGACTACTACTAAAGTCAAAACCCAAGAACCAATTAGTAATTTAGAATATGATTTTATCACTGTTCTGCACAACAAAGCAGCGGCTATCCAATCCTATGAACGTTACATTAAAGATGCACAAGAGGTAAATTCTCAACCTTGTGTAGAACTATTTCAAAAATTGCGTCAATCAGAAATTGAGGAAGCACACGAAATTCGGGAACATCTGCGACAAGTAATGGCAAAAGGCAGAATGTAATTTTGTAGGGTGCGTTAGCAACAGCGTAACGCACCATTGATATTTATTTTTAAAAACAATTTACTTTATACAAAATCAATCACTATCATCCGTTGAAATTCCTGCTTCAGCCTCTGATTCTGCTTCATAAATTAGTGAATATCGTGAAAAGCTATCTCTAATATCTCTAGCTAATTGATCAAATGTTATGCAAATAATTTTGCGGGAATCTACTAAAACTTTATTTAAACGCCACTTTAATCTAGCTTTATCAATATCAGATATAAAAGCATCTCTACCTATAATCAGGATTCCACAAAACTCTATATTTTCGCTACCAAAAATAGAACGAGCTAAGGAAGTATTTTTAAAATCATCAATTTTCCAAAACCAATCAATGATTTGACTAAAACCATGTTCAAATCTAGGCGACCAATCTGATGTACTTCTACCTTTATCTACAAAAATACTGTCTTTAGTAGCGTCTTCAAATTCAATAAAACAGTAAATATTATTGACAGAATCACCGATGGCTAAATCGGCACGAAAATCACCAAAAAAGCTAAATTCATGTTTAATTTGGTCGAATCTAACCATCTGAGGAATATAAAAAGCAATATAGGCAGATAAATGTAGTCGCTGCTTAAAAAAAGGAAGTATATGTTCACTTTCTTTTAGTTCACGATTATTGAAAAGTAACTTTTCAAATTCTTCAAGCTCAAATAGACACTGTTTAAGGTCTAAATTGAATGGGTCTAGCCCTTTCATTTGCTAAATAACCTCTTTCAATTTTTGATAAAACCTCTCAAGACGGTCATGATTAACTATATCAACAATAGTTACTTGTCTATCTTTAAATTCAAAAATAACTCTATATTTTAGACCTGCTCGCGCAATAAAAGAATTGGGAATAGATTTCAGCTTGTTAGTTTGTATTACTGAACAATTAGGAAATTCTTCTAGACAATCGAGAACACGAATCACGTTCTTTTTAACTTCAGTTGGTAAGGTATCAAGTGCAATTTCTGCTTTATTAAGTAACACCACTTGATTTTTATTTAACTGTTGGTTACTAGATTCAATATCTGAATTCATAACATCACAGAATTTTCTAGATAATATTTACATTATATATGAGATAGTAGCTAAATAGCTTGCCAGAGGTATTACTGTTTAGTTAAATTAACCATACGTAACCCAACTAACAGCAAACTTATCACCACAAAAGTAGCTCATCAGACGGGGGAAATATACCCTTAACTATTAGTTGACCTTCTGGATGCTGAGAAACAATATGTCTGAAAATACCTGATGCTTGTTTCTCAAGCTGACCATACTTTGTGCCATCCTCTTTTATCTGAGCTAACAAGTAGTGATGACTTTGTTGGTAACAATAATGGTCATCTATTGGGATAGAACCATTCTGTAGAGTGAGTGGTATGGGTTTGTCAGAAACTTCTCCAAATCCTAGACGTTCCAGCGCACGAATCGCTTCTCTACTAGAAATCCGAGGTAATCTAGGCATAGCCGACTTCGATATTAGTTACATATCTAGGAGAAGTTTCAGGTAAAGGAAATTCCTCTAAATAAAGCCGTGTTGCTTCCTTCAAACCATTAATTGCCTCTTCAATAGTTTCTCCTTGATCAACTGTACCAACTTCTGGACATTCAGCAATATACATATCATCTTCTTTATAGACAATAACTGTAAAGCTACGAGTCTTCATCATATTTTTCCTCAAGTTTAAACTTTCCCATCTCACCTAAAATATACCTCAAAAAACTTCGCGCCTTTGCTCCTTTGCATCTTTGCGCGAAATAATATCATCATCCTCATTTCTCTGCGTTCTCTGCGCCTCTGCGGTTCGTTACATCAAAAAAACAAATACCCCTCTCCACCACGGGAAAGGGGCAAATCAGAGATTAAAACTCAGCACTACCTAATAAGCATCTTGCAACTCATAGAAATCAGGCGAGATATAATCCTTACGTAAAGGCCAACCTACCCAATCTTCCGGCATCAAAATCCGCTTCAAATTAGGATGACCTTCATAGATAATGCCGTACATATCGTAAGACTCACGCTCTTGCCAGTCTGCTGTCCGCCAAATCCAATAAACTGAGGGTACAGTGGGATTTTCTCTAGGTAAGAACACCTTCACCCGTACTTCTTCTGGCTTATCAATGTTATCACCCACTTTTACCAAGTGATAAACACTGACTAATTCCTGTCCCGGTCCTAAATCAATCCCACCTTGAAACTGGAGATAATTAAACCCGTAAGCATACAAAGCCGTTGCAGTAGGCAGCAAGAAATCTGCGGCGACTTTAATAATTTCAATCCCATTCACATCAGCTGCCAAAGATTCATGGTCAAAACCATTTTCAGTTAACCACTGGGAAACCTGACCAGCAGGGATTATTTTTGCTTCTTCATCAGCCACGCTTTTCTTCCTCCTTTTGTTGAGATGTTAGCAATGCTGGAGGTACAGGCATACCAATTGCTTCGGTCAACTCCTTGGGTGGGTTGAAGCGAGTTTCTGATTGTAAATACTTACCAGTTAAGATTTCAGGAACTGGTTTCATATTGTGGGTTGTACTGTAATAGCGGTGGGTTTGCTTGATTTGACCCCGTTCTTGCATCGAGTCATTAGCAATTTTTTTCCGCAACTTAATAATTGCATCAATAATTGCCTCTGGACGGGGAGGACAACCAGGTAAATATACATCCACTGGAATCAGCTTATCAACTCCGCGTACCGCACTGGGAGAGTCAACACTGAACATACCCCCAGTAATTGTACAAGCACCCATAGCAATTACATACTTGGGTTCGGGCATTTGTTCATAAAGACGCACCAATTGGGGAGCCATCTTCATGGTAATTGTCCCCGCAGTGATGATTAAATCGGCTTGCCGGGGGCTAGAACGGGGAATCAGACCAAAACGGTCAAAGTCAAAACGAGAGCCGATTAAAGCCGCAAATTCAATGAAGCAGCAAGCTGTACCAAACAGCAAAGGCCACAAACTAGAAAGCCTCGCCCAGTTATACAAATCATCAACGGTGGTTAAAATCACGTTCTCTGACAGTTCCTGAGTAACTGTAGGCCGTTCTATCGGATTGATGATTTTTTCTTTGTCTTGGGTAGTTATATTAGAATTCAAGACCATTCCAATGCTCCTTTACGCCATGCGTACACTAAAGCGATTACAAGAATCGCTATAAAAATCAGGGCTTCAATAAACGCCAATAACCCTAAACGGTGAAAAGCTACCGCCCAAGGGTATAAAAAAACTGTCTCTACATCAAAAACAACAAAGACCAAAGCAAACATATAGTAGCGAATGTTGAACTGAATCCAAGCTCCGCCAAAGGGTTCCATGCCGGATTCATAGGTAGTCCGCCGTTCTGGGCTGAAACTACTTGGTCTGAGGAGTTTTGACGCGGAGAGCGCCAAGGCTGGGACTAGGCTACAAAGAATGAGAAAGCCTAGAAGGTATTCGTAACCGCTGAGGACAAACACAATAAATATCTACCGTTTATGGTGGAAATCAAGCTGTAACTTCAGTCTAGAACATCTACCAAATTTTTAAACAGGAGTTTTACCGCCTTAACCGCTGTTCTACTCCTGACCAGTGCCACTGGCTTACCTGATTTTTTCTCTTGATCAAGCCATTCCCCCAATTCTTTCACTATTGGTGATTTTCTACTTTTTAATGGTTCAACCGTACTAAATACCCACTGCCAAATTGCTCGTCTGCATATTGAACTACCACCGGAAACCTTATTTCTGGAAATATCACCAGATGATTCTTGAGTAGGAGCGTAGCCTAAAGATTTTTGAAACTTTCTTAAACTCAAGTAGCGCTTGGTAGGTTTTCCAGAAATTCTACCTTTACGGATTTTTACCAGCGGTTTACCGTCATCCCCAAAAAAATTGTCTAGCGGGAAAATAAAGCTGATGATTGTAGCTTGTAGGCGATCGCCAAAACCGAATTCATCAAATACTTGTATATATTTTGCAAATTTAGAATCTGTAAGCAATTCAGCCAATTCATCCTCTATTATTTGCTCTTCCCGCTGTAAACTACAAATCCTTTGAGCATGAAATTTTACCGAGTCAGACAAACCCAATCCGGCTGTTTGAGCATACAGCCGATCATATTTTTTAGAACTTCTCTCACCTGCTAACCATCCCCAAAGCAATGGGACGTTTCCAGAAACACCACGCTTTGAAACCACTAAAGCCACCTCTGGAAATTGCCACGCTAGATCCTGACGGGCGCGGTTAATGATCGGCGATTGCACTTTGTTTAAATGGTTGAGTCTGAGAATTGATTCTCTAACCTGACTTACCACTGGATCTAGAACTCTAACAAACCGCGAGCGATCGCCACAATAATCAAAGTAGTAACAAGCTATGGCTAGAGAATCAGCATCATCATCTTTATCGGGTAGTCCCAGATGCGTTTCTCTATACCTCCTGAGTTCCTTGTGGCCAATAAATTTAATTTCTATTCCGGCACGGGTCAAAAGTTGCACCCAAAATTTAGAGTAATTTACACCAGTTGGTTCAAGTAAAGCTACATCTGGTTGTAGTGCTAATAATCCATTTATTCCTGCTTGATTGTTCTGGAAGTGGTAAAAATTGCACTCATAATAAAATTCTCTAACATCACTCGGTTTGCTTTCAAGTAGACAGCATGAAACCGATGATTTAGAGATATCTAAACCAACTATTCGCATATAATTTGTAAAGGGTGTAAATAAAGTTACGCTTAGGAATCACCCAAAGGCCATAACAGCCTGATTCAGTCTCAAAGACAACAACAATTACAGCCAAGCTTATGAAGTTACAAAAGCTAAAAAGCTTAATTCTTTTTCAAAGCTTTAAACTGTAATTGTTGATTGCTGGTTGGTTTGGACCCAACCGGCGACACCCTAAAAAGGGTGTTTCGTTCCTGGGTCAAGGGAACTCATCAGGCCCGAATTTTGATGCTAACTACATTACCTCCTGGTCCACCACCTACCTGTTCTTGGTAATGTTGAACCATTAAACCAATTGATTTTTTCGATAATTTTGAAACGCGTTCATTAGCCTTCAAAATAATTTCTTGACTTAAAGATTCCACTGACTCACCTGATAGCTTTTCTAATTTTTCTAGTGCATATCCTAAACCTAAAATTTGAGCAGCATAATCCTGTGAGTGCATCTGAAAAAATTCACCGTAATTTCTATCAAGAAATTGCTTGATATAATCTTTATCTTCGCCGCGCAAGATTGTATCACTTTCAGGAAAACACAATCTTGCAATTTGCGAATTATCAAGGTCGAACTCTAGTCCTTGAATCATATCCAAATTCACGTAATCACCACTTGGTAATTTGATAAAATTAGTCATTTGCAAATACCACCCTTACTGGATTTAAAGAATTAGCTTTGATAATTTTGGCATATTGATCAGCGTCATTTCGTTTTTTAAATGATCCAAGCAAAATCCATTTACCAGCAGAGTTTAGCTGATAAACGTCCCAAAGATAGAGACTTCTTTTGTACGTTGTTGTCATGATTAAATGTGCATTTTTGGTATAATTTGCAACTGAAATTCATCGTTGATATTTATTTGAAAAAGTCCAAACGGAAACAGCCAAGTGCAACAGGCACTGCTATAAATAAAAAGTCTGCGAGTTTTTACAAACAAGCATCCCTTGCTATCAACAGAAATTTTCATGATTTTCATTGATAAGTTATCAGGTCGAATTCAACGCAGACATCACCACACTATTAAATAGTGCTAATTATCAGTGATTAGTTATTGGTATTCAGTTTTTAGTTATGAGGTGTTTTCCCTGCAAGTTCCCACGGGCATCTATGGCAAGTGTGGGAAGGGGAAAGGGAATGATACAAAGTCATCCCCATGTCAGGTGTTGTTATTAGTGAGAGACTTTTAACTAACCAACCAAGTGTTTACCTCTAGCCGAGTAACTTTGGCTGGTTTTGTTGTTCTCTCATACTAGACATTATGTCTTGATTATTTGTCTATGTCAAGTAGTCTAGACAGATTGTCTATAAGTAGGTATTATGGAAAAATCAACCAAGAAAAACAGTAACGGCGGTGATTCACCTTTGAAAATTCTTAGGGATGAGTTGGATATGTCTCAGGAGGACTTTGGCCGCACCATTGGTATCAGTGTTAGAACTGTGAGCCGTTGGGAATCTGGTTCAAATGTCCCATCGTTTACCATTCCCCAACTCAAAGCACTAGATAGATTATTAAGAGCTAACGGTAAAACAATTCAAGATTTACCTGACAGCTTCGCACCTAACTAAAAAACAAATTTAATCCGCAACATCCCACACCATCTATTAACAAGATGGTGACAATCTTCTGTATTTAAAATCATGAAAAATTCTGTAATAAATCACCCAGAAAAAACACCATTGGTACTATTAAGGCAAGAGTACCTAACACTGACTAACAATTTTGTAGCGGCCAAGTTGCTTTCTATCTTTGAATTTTGGACTAACAAATTAAAGAAAGTACAGAAGACAGCTAGGGAATGGATCTACAAAACATTAGAAACTTTGCACGGCGAATTAATGGGTGAACACGGTATTCATTCTATCAGAAAAGCATTAAATATTCTAGTGGATTTAGGATTTATTTCCAGACGGAATAACCCACACACACCTTATGACAGAACATTTCAGTATAGGTTAGATGTAGAAAATCTTCAACAGGCACTAGACAACCTTAACCACGATGATCAAATGGATTTAGAGGATCAGACAGATGCAAGCTGTGATACTGAAAAATCCATTTGTGAATCGGATCAAATCAATATTATAGATTCCACTACAAAGGAATTGCCACAGAAAAGTGAGGTTTTGAAAAATAAAAGAGAAAAGACCGTCAAGCTAATTAGTGCATTTTTCAACGTGGGATTTTCTCAAGCTAGTCAGACTTTAAATATATGGACATCGGAATGGAATAACAGACCAACAGGGAGGCAATGGTTAACAGAACAATTACAAAAGCTAGGTTTAGATCCGAGTTGTTTAATTAGTGATTTTTGATTTTTTACCAGGTTTTACCAATGATAGTTAGATTACACAATGGACACGGTGATTGGTACGATCACCATATTTCTGGAAATTACTTGCCTAAATTTATATTCTGGAATGGATTTTTGTACAGCCATATTGGCAGTGGTATCTACAAGTCGGAACAGTTTTACTTTATCTCTCCTAATGCCAAAGGTATAAAAGGGGGTGAGAGATGAATACACTCTTTAACCTTGACCAATTTCATCAACCTGAAACTAAATATGTTAACGACCCTTACTGGGATAAATTGGATGAAATCGTCTTAGACCGTGAGGGCATGATTGATCAGAATGGTCAAGCCACACTTTTTTATGATGATTCTCAAGAACCACCTGACCCCGATGACTTTGAAAATAGATTAGATTTTGTGGCAGCTTGGAGAGAGTGGGAGAAATTAAATCCAGATGTTGAATATCAATTTATGCCTGTTCTGGAAAACTCCTTGCATCTTCCAGAACAACCTAAAAAGCAATGGATAGAAGAATATTATGTTACCCGCAGCGGGAATAAATATTGGTATTACAGGTATTGCTACTATGACCGCAAAATTTATCATGTTCATATTCCGGGCGGTTGCATCGAAAATGAAATTGCCCAATCTAGAAAGCAGATGATTGAGAGGGCGATCGCACAAAATATGACACCTTTCCAGATTCAAAATTTTATCAAAGGTGGTTTTGGAAAGGATGGAAATAAATTACTCCGATCACTAGCTCCGATCACTAGCTCCGATCACTAGCTCCGATCACTAGCTCCGATTATTAGCCCAAAAAAAACCCTGTACGCGCTACAGGGTTTGTGGTGCATCAAGTGATTACTTCCTTCCGGTTCAATTGTACTATCACAGTGCAAAAATAGCACCTTTCACTTCATCATTACCAATTTCTATATATCTTTCTAAGGATTTAAAATCACGGTGTCCGGTAATTTTTTTTATAGTTGCTGTTGCTACACCATTATTATGCAATTTAGTAATAAAACTGCGCCGGGTGCTATGGGTAGATATACCCTTCGCAGATAAACCTGCTTTATCAGCAGATGCTAACAAAATATTGTAGGCATTTCTCCAACAAATTGGTTTATCACATTCTCTCGATGGGAACAGCCAAATAAAACTCTCATTGGGTGAGTAAGAACTTAATGCCTCTACTAAATTGGGATGAATTGGTACTTGCCTAGTTTCTGCTGAACCATCAGGCCGTTTTTTTCTGGAAGATGCTCTAAAAGTGATAACTTCCTTTGGTTTACCATTTTGGTAAACATCTGTAACTTTTAATTTACATATCGCGCCCCATCTTTCACCTGTGTACCATGCTATGTCAAATAATATTTTGTATTTAAGCTGATTTATATTTCTTCTTAATCTGCTGTAATCAGATTCAGACAAAATAGCCGCTTGACCATTTCTACAATTTTTCATTTTCTATATTCCACTTTTACTTTAGTAGTAGGTAAAAATGGAATAGTTTATATTTCACCTACTTTTAATAATAGCCCATAATCTTTATACAGCAATAGATACACCATATTTATTCGTGTTCCATTTTTACATAAAAATGGAATGTTTACATGATATTGATAGTGAATTATTAATTAGGATAGAAAATTAATAATTTACATCAATGTCTGAACTAACTTTAATTGATCTATTTCCAGGTGCAATTGAAACAGCTACAGAAATTACCATTCCTAAAGCTGATTTAAACATAACATCACCAACCATTACTGCTGACAAGTTTATAGTAGCAACTGTAAGCATTGCTCTCGTGCGAATGACTTTAGAGCAGTTTGAAGCAAATATTGACCAACGAGTATATCTTTCTGCTTCTGGCTTTGATTCTTTCACTTTTAAGAATGACGGTACTAATCAGATCAGGCATGAGGTGAGGCAATTTAGCATTAATCTAGCGCGTCCAGCACCTATTTCTACTTTAAATCCAGAAGATTATTAAAATATAAAGAAAGCTTTTGAATAAATTTATTCAAAAGCTTTCACAATAAAGAAATAAATATGAATTGTCCACTTTATTACACAAAAACACCTGATTACTCAGAAATATCTGAAATATTTTTACCTTGTGATTCAATTATTGAATTTGGGAAAAAACCGAAAAAAATAGAGCTAGGTATAACAAATTTTTCACAAAAAAGTTTCGCAATATCATTCAAGCGCCCGCCGGACGATGAAGGAAGGATAGCAACCTTATGTCTACATGGCTATCGGATTCAACTTGAACCGCCTCCAGCCGTAATTTATTTTATCAATAGATGTGGTCTTCATGATTTTCGGCGATTTGATCCAAGTCATCCAGTGACTGAATTAGGAAATTGTCGAGACAATCTGGGTAATAATACTTCAGAAGATTTTGGAGGTACTTTAGAAGATCCGTGTTTAAATACAATCAATATAGAATATTTTATTAAAGCCTTTAATGGAGGTAATTTAATTTTTCAAGATTCAGGAGATTTTATTGAATATTATTTTGATACTTCTGGATATAATCCACCTGGAAATACCATCAACTGCGGTGATTGTGACCTAAATTGTGATTTAATTTATGGTCATCTCATAGAAATTAAAAATACTTTACAAGGGATATAAAAAAATGACATCATGCGATTTAATTCTAGCTGAATTATTAGAGATAAAAGCAGAAATAGCAGCACTAGAGGATAAGTTTATATTAAAATCTAAAAAAAGTGAATTCGCCAATGAAATATTAAGATTAATTATTCCTGGAATTAATAATATAGTAAATGGAAGATTATTTTTTATTATTGATAAATTAAGTTCCTTGGAAGTTATCATTAATTCTGGGTTAGGTAAATTTCCTAATCTATCATCTGCAATGAGAAGTAGCGGATTTAGTCCAGAAAAACTGCGAAATCTTTTATCACGCGATTTAGAAAATTATTTAGATGTCCTGTCTGCTGATTTAAGTCGCGCACTTGGGCAAATAGGGGTAAACAGACAAAGGGCTGATAGGGCATTGAGTGGAATTGATAAAATTAATCAAGATATCATTAAAATTCGAGATGAAATACCTGTATTAATTAAAAATTCAGAGCAGTCAATAATTGCTAAGACAGAAGCTAAAATTAAACCAACTCTGGCTTATATTTTACGGAAAATTAATGATTTCGATGGATATAAAAGATACATTGAACTCAGTTTCAATGGCATAGGTAGAGCAATTCAATTTTTACGAAATTCGATTACCAATCAACAGATACAAATACAATATGAGTCAGCACGTCAGCCAATGCGTGATGGGATTTTGGATCGTATTACTAGAGCGCTTGATGAACTAAGAGGAAAAAACCCTGAAGGGAATAGGGCACTGGAAAATAGAATAAATATCCTTGAATATAGAGTGAATTTAAAAAAATCTGTTGATGAATTTCAAGACATCAGAATTAAACAGATTGAAGCCCAGGGAAAACTAAATGGTGATTTATGGGCGCTGAGGAGAGATTTTAATGAATACAAGTTAAAAAATAATGGAGAACACACTAACATCTTTAATGATTTAAAAGTAAAATCAGCAGAAATACTACAGCTTAAAATAAGGTTAGGGATAGTCGAAAAAGCAGTAGTAGCGTTGATAAATGCTTTACCTGGCATTGTTAAATCCATTGTTCTCAGCTTAATTGCTAGTGGAATTCTAAATGGGATAATTGGTATAGGATCTTGGATATTATCCAATGGTCAAAAAATTGATTTAGCTACGATTTTGGCTGAGATTTCAAAAGCTAAAGATGATGCCCGATCAGCGGTCACGATAGCAGTTAAAGCTGAAGGTAAAGCTGATAATGCTTTAAGTGAAATAAAATTCGTAACTCAATCGGCTTTAAATGCAATGAAAAGGTTAGAGAATTTCACAAAAGCTGAAATAGAATTCCTCACTAATTCAACTAGAAAGGCATTAGTAAGACTGCAAGACAGAATTAAGCTGAGTGAGGGACTGCTTGAAGCGTTAAAGTTAACGGTTGCAGATATTCAAAAACAAGTCTCTCAATTAAGGACATTTTTTACCGCAAAACTGCAAGCATTAACCAACAGAATCGAGGCACTAAAAACTAATTTATTAAGCCAAATTGGAAAATTAAATCTTGATATCAAAAAAATACTTTTACAGCTTGCTACTTTAGCAGCACAAATAGCAGGGATAACTTTAACAGTAGCAGGAATAAGTGCTTTATTAGGGAGATTGAAACCGGGAATGGTACAAAACACCTATGTAACAAATAACTATGATCAACGTAGAACGACAATAGTAAATAATCAAGGTTCAGATGTTGACCTAACAGAAATTAGAAGTAGAGTTCGTAGTATTGATGTTAGAACTACTCTCATGGATCTTAAACTAGGTGTTCAATTAAAAGATGGTTTAGCAGGATGGATGACCAGGTTTACCAACTGGGATGTTTTGAATAGATTAATGACCATGATGACATTGGCCGCCACAATACATAATGCAATGATGTTATCAAATAATCTCGGAACTACCTTGATTTCTAGTATTCAAAATGTTGTAAACTTCATAGAACTAAAGGATAGTGAAAGTAAGGGGTATGATGTACAAACATTGGTAAAAACATCAATAGAATCATTTTTGAAAAACGTTTTGGGAACAGAAAATTATACTGCTATAAATGCAAGCTGGAAAAATGCTAATAGGATTTATCAAAGTGCAGGAAATCTTTTGAATAGTATGCTTAGTTTTGGGGATATAACCACTCAAGCTCTCCAATTAGTATCAGGACAAACATCTAAAATTGGTAATGCTTTAAGAGCATGGGGAAAAGTTGGCGAATCAGCTTATGGTTGGATGAATCCTAATCCTAATTTTAACAACCCTATTTTAATGAAATTAAATAGCTTGAACGAAACAGCAAGTATTGTTGAAGAGGTTAGTCAGCAACCACAATCAATCAAGGACGCTAAAAAGGAAGTTTCTGACAATGCTGCTCAATTAGCTAAAGATATTGGTCAGACACCGGAAGGCAAGGTTGGAATTATTTTTCCAGAGGCGGTAAAAGTTAAAGCTGAACAAGAAACTAAAAAAGCTAACAGCACAGCACCTGAAATATCAAGTCAAGATTTGGAGGCCGACGAGTAATGGTTTTACCTGCTGATGAATGGGAACACTTGCAAGATCAGGTTAGGAGATATCACAATAAATTGGTTGGAAAGTATTTTAAGAATCAATCACCAAATGATATTTCTACGCCTAAATCATCGTTGCGTCATGCTTGCACAATTAAGGACGCAGATACAGATGTCATGACACTAATGAGGCTATGGCTATTTGAGATTACAGTGGGCCATGCTCAAAGTTTGCAAGCTCCTATTTATGGTATTCCTGTACAGGAATTTAGGAGAGTTACAAAGTTTAAACCACAAATAAAACTACATTTTAAAGAACCTTATGATAGAGCAATTCATGAGGATCAGGGTTTTAATCAGGTAAGAGGTGAAATTACTTTCAGATTAATGGAAAAAGACTCTGATTCTATTTCTCGAACTGATGCTTTATCTTGGGCATCAAAGATTAAAAGTGATTTTGCTACTCCTCCATTTGAATGGAAAAAAGGATGGTTTAAGGCTACATATTTGGATATAGATCATGGCTATGATTTGCGACTATTGGTACCGTCCAAATCAGAGGGTGAAAGAATAGCTAGAGCGGTGGTAGGGATGGGATCTGATACATATTCCTCCAATAATTTTCAATTTATAGAACATAACAGATCATATCCGGCAATACCTGGTACACATAGGGTATATGGGTCTACTGTCCGAAAAGCCCGTGAAAGGCCGCGAGTGGATTTAAAATTCACACACGCACAAATGCTTATTGACGGAAAAATGACAGCGATAAATCTTGTGGCTATGGCAGGGATGAGATTGTCTCAGGTAATTGAAACCGTCTAAATTTTGGTGAACAAATTTCGCACGCTAGTTAACTTGTCGTCGGAAACAATAACGATAAAAATGCCACTACAGTAGGGGTTACAAGTTACATAGAAAAATTTATGTCCTTCTCATTTTTGAAAAGATACGAGGCCCAAAAGGCTTACTATGATGCGTATAAACGGTGGCAAGACCTAAGCCCAGAAGCAAAACAAAATTCTTTTGCTGCTATTACGGACGAAACAAAGCGAGCTAAACCAGAAAGAGAGATAGGGTTTATATCACCATTCAACCAAGTGGGGACTGGACTTAAATACATCAGATTACGGGTTCTTTCTCCGACTCAAACTGGAGAAGGTACAGATGTTGGTCAAGCTCTAGCGAATATGTTAGGAAACTACTACATTAACGCTGCTGAATCTGCTCCAACCGGTGGGGCAATAGACGTTCCTCGATATAAATGTGCAAAGCTATCACTTACCAGCCGATCATCATTTACTAAAAGAGCATCCAGAATAACAACCAGGCAATACATGAAACCGGATGTCAATACCGTGAGCGCTCCTTTTGGACAAGCATCTGGTGGTCAGAGTTATGCTGCGGCTGCGGCTGCGATTCAGCCAACGGTAGACGCTTGGGTCGAGGCAGCGGTAGCACCCGCAAAACGCTCATATAAATTTACACCGGAGGGGTAGACATGAGTATAGCCGAACGGACAGGAATAATCTGGACTCCTGAAGATGACATTGACCTTTTGGCAGTTGGCATTGATAGTGATTCAGATGCTGACTTTCAATCAATGCTTGCTATTAATCAAGCTGCTAGGGATTGGTTAACAGGGAAAATTTCACTGGCTGATTATTGCGATATTCTTCAGTTTAATGATATTCCTGATCCGTTTGAGCTAGTAGGTGAATTTCTTGATCACACTGAATTAATTATAAAGGCGGCTCATTGAGACAATTACAGTTAAATGATCCTGATAATTTCTCTTTGGTGTACACAGTTTCCATCCCTGCCACTTGTATGATGCTAAATGGTGAAGAAGTTTGTGCAAGACTGACACGGATTATTGTTCCAATCATCTTTAACAGTCAGATTATGTCTGTCAGTGTTTCCACTAGCGTACCGGCTGGTAGTATTTGGGAGTTTGCGGGAACATTAAGCAAGATTGTTTCAACAGCTATAGGGGATTCTATTTCTGAAGAGAAAAAACCATTATTTTTAGGTGAAAGAAATTTGATTTGTTTTGACGAGGTGAAAGCAGATTATAGAATTACGATTCTTCCGCCAAAATGGTTTAAGGATATTAGCATCGGAATCTACCAATATGAAGGGACAGATATTAATACTTTAGATATTAATCTAGCACGAATTGAAAGCAAGATTGATACTTTACTTTCTTCACCATAATTATTCAATTTTTCCGGCACAATGAATACTGAACAAAAAACACCCATGACTACAGAACGGGCCACAATGTTGATCACGATTTTAACTATTGTGACTCAGGTTGCACTTTTTTTAGTATCCGGTGGGTTTACCGTCGGCGGTAAGTTAACCGCGATAGATTCTGAGATAAAAATTCTTAGACAGGAAATTATGGGACAGAATCAAGTTCAAGATTACAGGATAGAACGGTTGGAGGGATTATGATGAACAGTAACCCATACTCTTATGACGAGTGTTTAGCAATTCTAGATGTTTGTGTGGGGTTGGAACGACACACGCGACTAGATCCAGATCCAGCGGTAGCTGTTTTACTTGGTAAAGGTTTAATCACTAAAATTCTCAGCATGAAGCATTTTAGCCGCTTGGAATTGATGAGGGAGGTTATCGGATATTTATAACTGTTTGTTGATAGCAGTTCTCAGTACAAATTTAGTAAGACAAAGCTTTATTGAGAATTGGTGAAAAATCCTTGAGATTGATTTGAACAATCATATCCGTACAGGGTGACGACGGCTCTTAATATATGCTGTTCCTTTAGACGATCAAGGCTGATTTAATTTTAAATTACTATTGGGGATTCTTTTTACATTATATCTTTTAGGGTATTTTGAAATCTGAGCAACAGATGGACTAATAAACTGAAAATCCTATAATTTGCATACAATTATTTAATTTAACCCTTGTGAGGTAGGCATTCTGGTAGGCATTGGTGTGTAAATTAAAAGTGCAACAGCTTACTAAATAGTGGCATCCTCAAAGAAAAGCGATGCCTACGGGGATGTTGTGCGCTGATTATCTTTAGCGATCGCTTTTTTTAGCCCGGCGAGAGGAAGAAGAATTACCACCATACTTTTTACCATCTATAGCTGATGGTGCTGTCTTCCGTTTACCCGATCTTCGTGGTGCTTTTTTCCGTTTAGCAACAGTATCCTGCTCACCCCCAGATTGAGATTTTTGTCTACGTCCATTTTGAATTGGTTCAGGCTGAATATCAGGATTAACTGCAAAACCAGCAACCGTTTGCAAAGATAACTTCTGCTGGATCAGTTTTTCGATATCTGCTAACAAATGTTGTTCATCAACACAGACCAGAGAAACAGCTTCACCTGTTGCACCAGCGCGACCTGTGCGGCCAATGCGATGTACATAATCTTCCGGTACATTCGGTAAATCATAATTGACAACATGGGGTAATTCGCTGATATCCAGACCCCTAGCCGCAATATCCGTAGCTACCAATACCTGTAACTTACCATCCTTAAACTTTGCTAAAGCGTGGGTACGCGCCCCTTGGCTTTTATTTCCGTGAATCGCCAATGCTTGGATGCGGTCTTCACCTAACTGTCTCACCAGACGGTCAGCACCGTATTTAGTCCGAGTAAACACCAGAACTTGATACCAATCATCTTGTTTAATTAAGTGTGACAGTAATTGACGTTTTTTGTCACGGTCTACCTTATAAGCTTTTTGGGCGATGGTTGCAGCAGTAATATTGCGGCGTGCTACCTCAATCATCGTCGGACGATCTAGCAACCCTGCGGCTAATTCCTTGATTTTATCGGAGAAGGTAGCAAAGAATAATAAATTTTGACGCTGTTTCGGTAGAATCGCCAAAATCCGCCGGATATCACGAATAAAGCCCATATCCAGCATCCGATCCGCTTCATCCAACACCAAAACCTCAACCCGTGACAGGTTTACCGTTCCCTGTTCCAAATGGTCTAACAGTCTGCCTGGAGTAGCAACCAGAATATCTACACCGCTTTTTAATTGGCGTTTTTGGGGACTGATACTTACACCACCGAAAATCACCGTTGATTTTAACTTGAGATACTTACTATAGTCGTAAACATTTTCCTGGATCTGGGCGGCTAATTCCCTTGTAGGGGTGAGAATCAAAGCCCGAATTGGTACCCAGCCAGTGGAACTACTTTTAATATTGTTATTTTCTGACAACCTATGCAGCAATGGTAAGGCGAAACTGGCGGTTTTTCCCGTACCGGTTTGAGCGCCCGCTAATAAATCACCACCGGATAATACTGCTGGAATTGCCTGTGTTTGAATTGGTGTGGGTTTGGTGTAACCTAATTCTGTGACTGCGCGGATAATTTCATTGGACAAGCCGAGATTGGAAAAAGACATAGAACTCCGTAAATAACATCGGCCTGTCGCTCATTACAGCGTCAGTCTTAGGCGGAATGTGGGTTGATAAGGCTGCATGGGCAAATAGCCCCAAGACTGAGAGCATAAGCCGCAGCACTGTATTTTAACAGAGTTTGGCTATTGATTTGTAGGAAATTTGTTATGGGAATCACTTTTTAGCCATCACTCCCTATTTGGTGCTGGTTGCCAATTACATTTATTAATTAGCAGTAAAGTTGAGACTTATTAAGGATGAGGTTCTATAGTGAAAATAGTAATTACGCCTTGACCTGGACCATAATACCAAAAAACTCTCCAAGCTCCTGGAGTGTTATTTTCTACGTAAGCTTCAAATACTTTTTCTCCGTCTGGACCAGATAAAGATTGGTATTCATGAGTTTTGAGGCTGGGGTGACGGAGGTTAGTTTGCATCAATCCCAGAATTTTTAATATTTTTTTGTATTTCTTGGGATTTTTTAGCTGAAGATAGACTAATTTCTCTTCTGCTTCAGGTTGAAATTCCAGCCTAAACATTACTAATCGTCAATCTCCAAATCTGCGTACTGCGAAAAATCACCCAAGTAACGACCTTTCCCAGCTTGTGCTTGCTTGAGTCCACGTTCTAAGGAAGCCCAAACTACAGGGTCTTGCCAAACCCATAATTCTTCTTCTGGTATATTCTGAGAGTCTTTCGCCATCAAGCTTGTCTGGCGACGCAGTTGAAATAGAAATTGCCCAATTGGGCTGGATTCTGTGTATGCTTGATTCAGAGAATTAACGGAATCTTCGCTGCTGAAAATTTGCAATGCTAAATTAATCAGCTTTTCGTCGCTTAAAACTACAGTTTCATTAACAGTTTCATTAACTGTCTGAACACCAGATGAACGGAAGCGTTCACCATCATTTTGTAAAATGCTACGAGCTTCTAAATATTCATCTTCTAAAGGTGGATAAATCTCTGTTAGGGCATCTAGTTTATCTACATCTGGAGGCCAGGTTTTGCTGATTTCCTTTAGCTGGTTCTGCAAATCATCAGGTAAGGGTTCTTCCAGCCGCATTAAGGCTGCAAGCAAAGCTTTGAGGGTAAGTTTGTCTATGTTGTTCATTTAATACATTTAATATTAGCTTGATAGTGGCTTACCTGTGATTGTGAACGCTCCCCAATAGTATATATCATTATACAGGATTTTGTCTGGCTTTTCTTTAGAAATTTTCCGAATTTCTCCCTTTAAAAGTCCGTTAATTCCACCGGTTAATTTTTCTGGAGGTATTTGATTCTTTAGTTCTTCAAACCATTTTTGTAGTTCACCCACAGTTAGGCTTCTTAGCCATATTGTAGCTTCTGTTAATGCTTGGATATTAGATTTATCTGGTAGTTGTCTGCGCCGATAAAATTCAATCATAATTAAAGCAGTAGCAGCAGATTCCACTGTCCATAGTGTACTCACTATCTGGTCAACTCCCCGACTCAAAAAACCACTGACTAAACCTACATATTCGGTGGTTATTGTTTGGTTGCCAGTGATAGCTGTTTCGCAAGCATCAAGACTAACAAGTTTATATGTTGTGAGATTTTTTTGGTAAATGTCTTGGAGAGTTAATTTGTCTTCGTTGGCTAATGCTAACTGTGATTTTTGAGGTTCTCTAAAGTTGTAATTTGCGTGTCCAGCAAAGTGAAATATTTCATAACCATTTTCTAATGCTGCTTCTAATTCTTCTTTGGTAGCTTCTTCTTCTTGAATACGTTCTCTATGCTCAAACATCTGACTGATAATTTCTGCTTCCAGTGTGGCATAGAATAGATATTTATCATCTTGAGGTGGGGAAACTGCGACACTTAATAATTTATTGCTATGGTCTAGTTTGGTAAGTGTATTTGTAAGACCAAGTTTGGCACTAGGTAGATAAGCGATCATGAATTTTGATTTTTCTTCATCTGCGTTGAACAGAACATGAAGCGGAAATCTATGTAGGTCGCGGTGGGGAACTAAAATTAATTGATCAATGCCTGAAAGTTGATTTTTGATTGTGTCAATATCTAAAATATTTTTGAGTTTGTCGAAATTTGCTTGCATATCATTTCGCCAAGCATGAACATTCTTATCTTTTTCATTTTTACCTTTACCACGATAATCACTATATTTTTGATTCCAATTTTTTACCCAGTCTTCCAAGTGTTGTAAACGTTGGGAAGGAATTAATGATTCAGATTGTGTTAAAACAATGGGTGTTTGGCTATCATATTTAAGGATAAAAGTGTGAAGGGCGGCAGGGCTAAGATGCCAATAAATTATAGCTGTTGTGGGATTTAGCAACTGTTGAATATCTTGCCATTGGGGTGAAGAAATATCTTCACTCCATCCTTCTAAGAGCCAAGATAAACAGGCGTTTTTTCCTTGTTCTGCTATTTCTAAGGCTTGGATTGAATTACCAGATTGCACTGCTAAATCAACAGTTAATTGTTGAAAACTGACAAATTTTAAGGCTAATTTTTGTTGTTGGCTGGAACTTTTAGTATCTTTGAGCAATTTTCGTAAAATATCTGAGCCACGTCTTTGTAGTTCTGTGGCTTCATTGATTTGTTTTAAACCTAACAAACAGCGAATTAAATTTTGTAAAACTTCTAAATGTGCTTCTGGATATGTTTTTTCTGTGAGAGTTGTTATGGCAATATTATAGTTGTTAACAGCTTTACGCCAATGACTAAAAGGACTTTCATCTTTGCATCCTCGGAAATAGTGGACTCGACCTATAGCTAAATGTAATCTACCCCAACCTTCTGTGTCTTGGGGACAATGTTTTAAACCTTCTTTGTAGGTGGCAAATAGACCTTCATAGCCAACCTTATTTAAGTCGGGATTTTTGAATATTAGAGCAATGTCAGGATATGTTGTAATTACTGGTGAGATAAATCTTGACCTAACATTTTTGATGTCTGTAGTTAAGTTAAGTACCGCATCACCTCTACTAATCCAAGCATAATGGTAATCAGGTTTAAGTTCTATAGCTTTATCGTGAGATGCTAATGCTTCTTGATATTGCATCAAGTCATATAAAAAAACTACACCTCTTTCGTGCCAAGCTTCATAAAATTCGGGATTAATTTCTATGGCTTTGTTGTAGGAAATAATTGCTTCTTCATACATTTCTAAGTTAGCCAGTGATCTACCTCGACTGTACCAATACTTGTCTTCTTCAGGATTGATTTCTATGGCTTTGTTGTAGGAAATAATTGCTTCTTCATACAGTCCTAAGTTTGCCAGTGATATACCTCGATCGTACCAATACTTGTCTTCTTCAGGATTGATTTCTATGGCTTTGTTGTAGGAAATAATTGCTTCTTCATACAGTTCTAAGTTTGCCAGTACAACACCGCGTTCGTTCCAGCCACCAGAGCAATTAGCTCCTAAATCTTGAGCTTTGTTGAAAATTTTCAGTGCTTCTTCATAATTACCTAGAAAACCCAAAGCTGTACCCTTAGTGTGCCAAGCTTTATGATTTTCTGATTCAATTTCTATAGCTGTGTTGCAGGATATGAGAGCTTCTTCATAGCGTTTTAGTTTAATCAGCACAGAGCCTTTAGTAACCCAAACTTGGTGGTCATCAGATTTAATTTCTATAGTTCTATTACAAGATATGAAAGCTTCTTCATAGCGTTCTAGCTTTTCCAACACGCTACTTTGATTACACCAAGCTTCATAGAGTTCGGGATTAATTTCTATGGCTTTGTTGCAGGATATGAGAGCTTCTTCATATCGTTCTAACTGTTCCAGCACGCTACTTTGATTAAGCCAAGCTCCATAAAATGCGGGATTAATTTCTATAGCTCTATTACAAGATATGAGAGCTTCTTCATAGCGTTCTAAATTAGCAAGTGCGATACCTCGATGATTCCAAGCCTCATCATAGTCTGATTTTAATTCTATCGCTTTATCCAAGGAAGTAATTGCCTCTTCATAGCGTTCTAAATTAGTAAGTGCAGTACCGCGATTGCGCCAACTCAAGTAATTTTTAACATTCAATTCAATAGCTTTATCGAAAGACAGGAGGGATTCTTGATTACGCCCTAAATTAAGTAATGCTACTCCTTGATCATTCCAAACTTCATCATGATAGAATTCTAATTCTATAGTTATAGATTTTTGGCAAGATTCTAAAGATTCTTTAAATTTTAGTGTTCTTAATAATGAAGCCCCTTTATTACTCCAAGCAATGTTATCTTCGGAGTTCAATTCTATAGCTTTCTGGCAAGCTTCTAAAGCTTCTTCAAATTTTTGTAATTTTAATAATGCAGACCTTTTATTACTCCAAGCAATGTTATCTTTGGGATTTAGTTCTATAGCTTTATCGAAAGATATCAGAGCTTCTTCAAATTTTTGTAATCTTAATAATGCTAATCCTTTTTCACTCCAAAACTCATCATCTTCCGGGTTTAATTCTATAAATTTTTCGCAAGATGTTAGAGCTTCTTCAAATCTTTGTAATACTATTAATGCAACCACTTTATTACCCCAAGCAATGTTATCTTTGGGGTTCAATTCTATAGCTTTATCGCAAGATATCAGAGCTTCTTCAAATCTTTGTAATCCTATTAATACAGCTCCTTTGCTACTCCAAGCGATATCATATTCCGGGTTTAATTCTATAGCTTTATCGCAAGATGTTAGAGCTTCTTCAAATCTTTGTAGTCCTAATAATGCACATCCTTTGTTACTCCAAGCAATGTCATATTCCGGGTTTAGTTCTATAGCTTTTTCGCAAGATATTAGAGCTTCTTCAAATCTTTGTAATCTTAATAATGCTAATCCTTTTTCACTCCAAACCTCATCATCTTCCGGGTTTAATTCTATAGCCTTATCCAAGGAGGCTATTGCTTCTTCATAACGTTCTAGACCCGATAATGCTACCCCTTTAGCTTCCCAGGCGAAGTATTCATTAGCTTGTAATTGCATGATGTGATTACGGACAGCAAGCGCTTCTTGTAATTTTCCTGAATCTTCAAGTATTTCCACCTGATAAAATAAGTTTTTGTAGGTATCCGGTTGAAGCTCTATAACTTTGTTGAAACACACAAGAGCTTCAGAAAATCGCTGGATTATCAGGAGAATTGACCCCTGCATTGACCAAACAGAATTATCGTTTGGCTTAATTTTTAGGGATTCGTCAAAAGATGCCAATGCTTCTTCATATTGTTCTAATACACACAGTGTCAGTCCTCTACAATTCCAGGCTAAATTATCAGCCTTATTTATTTCTATAGCTTTATCTAAAGATACAATTGCTTCTTTATATCGTCCTAATATGTAAAGTGCATAACCTCTTTGCCTCCAAGCTGGTTGGTAAGTTGGTTTAATTTCTATAGCTTTGTCATAACAAGTAATTGCTACTGTAAGATATGCTGCGGCAAGTTTTTTCTCACCTTGCTCAAACCAGGTTATCGCTAGATTATATAAAAAATCATAATTTCCCATTCTTCGCTCAAACCAGCTTGTTGCTAGATTGTATAAAAAATCATCCTTGCTCATTCTTCTTTCCTCTTTCTGGCCATCTAACACGAAACTTTTGCTACAATTAGAATAAAGCTTAATTCAATCAAAGCATGATTGTCAAATTAATCACAAGCTATACTAAAACTTAATCCATTATTATTAATATTGTTTCCTATGGTAATCAGTGTTTCCACCACAAAAATCACCTGGGAACTCCTACCCGAAGATTTCGTATTAGACGATGAACCAGTGGATAATGTCAATCAACCCAGTTTAGCCGCAGCATTAACCGAAAGTCTAGAACTTGCTGGTAAACTGCCAGAAACAGCCCTAACTACAACTAACTATGGTATCTGTGCCACATTAAATGGCAAATTTGTCATCAAAGCCCCAGACTGGGCTTACGTGCCGCAAATTACAGTGCCTAGAGAGCAAGTTCAACGCAGTTACACCCCCCACAAACAAGGGCAAATTCCCTCTGTAGTGATGGAATTTCTTTCAGATACAGAAGGAAATGAATATTCCAGTAAACGCACCTATCCCCCCGGAAAATGGTTTTTTTATGAACAAGTTTTACAAGTTCCTAACTACATCATTTTTCAACCAGAAACCGGGGAATTAGAAGTACATCAACTGGAAAATGGAAACTATAAATTACGCTCAGATAACGAAAATCAGCGTTATTGGTTAGCCGATATGGGGCTATTTATTGGTGTTTGGCAAGGAAAGCGTGAAAACCGTCAAGGTTACTGGTTACGCTGGTGGGATGAAGACGGTAATTTGCTACTTTGGGGTTCTGAGTTAGTACAGCAAGAACGACTTGCTAAAGAAGCAGCATTAAAACGTCTGGAAGAGTTAGAAAAACGTCTTCGAGATGCGGGTATTTCTGACTAAATAACTAATTGTCAATTCAATTACTCAATCCCCAGATTTTTCACTAATTCGGGGATTTTTATAGCGGTATGCACTTGAATGAGATACATCCTAAGCCCCCTCCTCGCTTGCGGGGAGGGGGTTGGGGGTGGGGTTCTTGTATTTCACTCAACCGATAACCGCTATATCATATCAATCACCATCTTTAAAGTTCATCGCTAATTTAGATACAGAAAATAATTTAATTAAATATTATACTGCTTGGTGGTTAGAAAAACATCCATTAAAATCCTTATTTAAGTTTTTAGGATTACTTCTATTTAGTAAGAACAAAAGTTATTAGATATCTCTAAACAAAATATAAACCCTTCATTTTGTTTAGGCGAAAACCTAATTTTATAAAGATGTCTATTGCGTAAATTCTCAACTCTTCATTTTCACTAACTTACACAAGATAACTATGACTCTTCCTCTACTAAAATATGCTCCCTCCAGTCAAAATCAAAGAGTGAAAAGTTTTGAAATTCCTGGAGATGAACAACCCAGAATTTACACCACAGAAGGAACTCCTGACACCGCAGAGATAGATGATTTAATTTGGGCTGCTTATCGTCAAATTTTTAATGAACAACAAATTCTTAAAAGTAACCGTCTAGTGACTCTAGAATCCCAACTAAAACACAGAAGTATTACTGTCAGGGATTTTATCAAAGGATTGTTAATGTCAGAAACATTCCGTCTACGCAACTACAACACCAATAATAATTATCGGTTTGTGGAAATGTGCATACAACGAGTCTTAGGACGGAAAGTTTACAATCAACAAGAAACAATGGCTTGGTCTGTTGTCATCGGAACTAAAGGAATACAAGGTTTTGTTGATGCACTTCTCAATAGTGAAGAGTATCAAACTAATTTTGGTGATAATACAGTTCCCTATCAACGTCGGCGAATTATTGCCCAACACAGCGTAGGAGAATTACCTTTTAGCCAATTTCCTCGTTATGATCAATATCATTTGCAACAATTAGAGGATTTGGGATATTTCCAAGCAAAACCATCTCTAGGATATTTATGGAAATGGCAACAACCTCCTTATAATCCAGCTTATCTATTACTGACTTCTGCGGTTTGGTTTGTAGGCAATCTGCTGATTTTATCGGCAATAGTTTATGTAATTCTCGGCTATTACGGTGTGTTTGATTTGTAATAATTGGGAATAGGAAATAAAAGAATTTTGCCAGGGTTTAGCATTGCTAAACCCCTACTGACTCATGATCTTTGAACTCTTTAACTCACCATTTCCTGTTCTTCTCGCCATAGTTGATATAACCGATTTGCGGGGATAGTTAAATATAAAATATCCCCTGCACTGAGGTTAGTTTCTAATAAATCCCAACCGTGTAAAGTTTGGTGATTTGTTTCTACATATAAAGGGACAAAATCTGCATATCTAGCCACATCTTTCACCCATTGACCACAAAAGGGATGATTAGGAGTAATTAAAGTTGCAAACGCCACCCATAAGTTATCACCAATAATACCATTACCAATAATTCTACCTCCCAGGGCAGCAGCGGCAAAAGCTGGAGCTGCTAATTCCGCTGGACTTAATACGGCTTCAAACTCAAAAACCTGTTGTGCCATGCCGGCAAAATCAGGGTCAGCATAGTTAACAATTACGGGAATTTTGGGGGCTAAACCTTTAGCTTTGAGGGCAATTTCTAAATTAGTGGCATCGTTATTTGTAACGGCTAAAACTGCGGCAGCGGTATTAATATTACTCATTTTTAAAGTTGTACGAAAACTAGCATCAGCTAGAATTACAGGAATGCCCATTCCCCTGGCACTGTTCACAAATCTATTATTAGGATCTGTTTCAATTACTACTACTTCATGGCCATTGGCGTTGAGTTGTTGGATAATTCTAATGGCAATTCCACTCAAACCACAGACAATATAATGATGACGTAGGGGAATTCTGGCAGCATCCCAAAATTGTTTGAGACGTGTTCCTAATACAAAATCTGTTAACATTGCATACCAAATACCAAAAACTACTGCCCCTGATAGCATCATGACAACAGTAAATAATTTAATACTGTTGGGTGCTTGTTCTACAACTTTGTCATTACCACCAGCACCAGTAATCATACCCACAGCAAAGTATAAGGCATCAACAAATGAAATATTTAATTTAGTAGAAACATAAGTAAATGTGGCTATTAAAATAATCACTACTAGCACCATTGCCATCACAATGACTGAACGGGCGTGTTTTTGAAAATGTCTAATACTGGTAAAGACTTTAATCAGTTTTCTTAACCATGATTTACGTGTATTATTGACACGGGGTTGAGTAACAATTACTAAGCGATCGCCTAACTGTAAACGTTGCTCGGCTAACACTGCTGATACTAAATTCATCTTCCCTGCTAAGGGTAGATAATAAATTAGCATCCTTGTTCTTTCTTCCCATAAATCACTAATTTTTTGACCACGCCAAGGATGATTTTCGTGAATATATTCTTCTTGAATTGGCCAACTTTGATCAAATAATCTAATTTGTCCTATGGCTTGATTTCCCAAAGCGGCAAAGGCAAAAACAGGCGCAGCTAAACCAACAACACTCATACTTAAATGATCTATGAGAGTTTGATCTAGGCGTTCACCTAAATTTGTATTATAAAATCGGTTGATAATGCGAAGCTGAGGATTTAAAACCCTTGCTTGCATCATAATTGACAAATTGACATCATCATCAGAACTAGCAATTACTAAAGTATGTGCTTGTTCAATCCCCGCAGCTTTCAAGGTAGAAGCTGCACACAATTCACCAATAATTACATCTCCCGTCGCTTCGCCAGGTATGGGTTTACGATGAACACCAACCACTAAAGCACCCTGTTGTCGGAGCAAACGAAAGATTTTATATCCGGTACGTCCTAGTCCACAAACAATAATTCGAGGTTTCATGTAACAGCAGCATAATTCACAGACAAGGCTGCATATAAGTTATTGATATCCATTGTTGCCTGATTTCTGGAAATCGAACTGTAACTGAACACACGATATCCTGTAATTGCAAAAATTAAATTCTCCAATCTTAAATATTCCGTGGTTGTTAATTATCTACAAGCCTGATTGAGACAGTCTCTGATGTAATTTCCGTAATTACTCAATAGCAAATAATGCCAACTTGGCAACCAATCACGAAAATACCCGGTTATCTTATTGAAAGATAAACGACTTCAAAGATGTTGTTATCAGGGTCTACTAAGTAAATAAATGATTCTTCAAAACACTATTCACAAATTAAGGATAATGGAGATGGAAAATAATCTTTTCATATTGTTCTGATCATGGTTTTTAGACTATGTATTTAGTTAAATAATTGTTATTAATAATAATCAGGTTTGACATTTGCTGCATTAGGAATATCTCAACATATAGCCGCTTGCGTTGACCTACACATTAGCCCCCTAAGTAACGGTTAGCGTCTATAAAAAACATTCCTGCACGCCCCAGCAGCAAATGTAGAGTGAGAGGTTAAAGGCGCTTGATATGCCTTCTCTCACTCTTCTTTTATTAATTTGTTATTATTCATGAGAAATTTGTATTCTTTAAAAATTTCAGAATCTCCTTATTGACTATTTCATTAGCGCCTGTTGATGCGTCATGATAGCAATTTTCGATCAGTTTGAATTGTGAATTAGGCAGATGTTGATGTAATTTTTTACCGTGACTAGCAGGAAACCAACTATCTTGATCACCCCATAAAATTAAAGTAGGACATTCAATAGCACTCAAGTTATTTTGAATTTGAGTGAGCATATTTGGTTTATTAGCTTGTAAGTTCTCAATTTCCTGTGCTGCTATTTGTAATTCTTCCGCTACTTTGACCAATGTTCCTGGAATTTCAATAAATGGATAAGTGATCCAATAAATATCCTCATCTGTTAAAATTTCTGGATTAAATAATACTTTTCTTCTTTCTGCTGCCATGACTTCCCTAACTATAGGTGAAAACCAATATGCTAGACGTAAAAAATCAATTGTATGTATTATTTCCAGTGGTGTTTGTGCTAATAAACCCATCGCCCAATGGGGTAATTTTGTTGTAAAAATCGGTGCATTCATCACTACCAACCTTCCAATTAATTGGGGGTTTTTGGCAGCTAGTGCTAAAGAAACTAATGCACCTAAAGATTCAGCAACAATGACCGGAGGTTGATCACATAAAGCATTAATTATTCTTTCTAATTCAATGATTTGATGTCCATTTTCTTCACGACGAGATGTAGGCTTTTCAGAAAAACCATAACCTTTAGCATCAAAACAAATAACTCGAAAATATTGAGATAATGGGTTAATACTGTGCCGCCAATTATAACTCCAACTGCCTAAACCATGTAATAAAATTAGCGGTTTACCCGTACCTTTCTCACCATAAGCAATCTTTACTGGATAGCCGTTAGCATCGCTAATAATGAGATTTTGTCTACCTTGAGGAAAGTTAATTTGCCACCAATCTTTCATATAATTAAGTAATTGAGAATTGTGAATATGTCATGGTTGATAGCTAAAAACTAACCACCGAATAACGTTTTCCAGATTGTTCCAATCACAATAACTGGTAATGAAATTAAAACTATAGCTAGTAGTATTAAACCTGCAAATAAAACCAGAATAAAACCTTGATCAGCTTGCTTTTTTTCTCCTGGAGATTGTAAGTATTCTTCTAACAGTTTCAGGTTATATCTATTTGCTGTCCAGGCTACATCAAATAAGTCTCCTAACATGGGAATAGCACCTACTAAGGCATCAATAATAATATTGACTATCATTCTCCCCACGGTGGATTGAGAAACACCTAACTTTGCCGATTCGATGATAATGTAAATAGAAAATATCAATCCTAAAGCATCACCACCTACGGGTATTAAACCCATAAGTGGATCTAAACCAATCCCGACTTCTGTGCCAGGAATGGTAATAGCATTATCTAAAAGTCTGCTGATGTGACGGAGACGTTTTAATGTAGGTGCATAACCTTCAGATTCAATGGTAATTTTCTGAGGAGAGTTAGACATTTTAATCAGTTTTCAGTGGTTACTTGTTACTTAAATGTTGTTATTCTCTGCCTAATTTTTGTTCTTCTACCAGTTTCCATTCTCTAGTAGATAATTTCGATTTCATTACCTCACCTACGGTTACATTTAACTGATTACCAACTAGAAGAACAAAGGCACTCATCCACAACCACAACATTAATACTATGAAAGTTCCCACTGTGCCGTAAACTTTGTTATAGTTTCCAAAGTTTGTCACATAAAGACGAAATACTGCGGACACTAACGCCCAAAATATAGCTGCTAAAACTGCTCCTGGTATTAATGGTGTTTCTGGTTTCCATACACTTGTTCCGTAGCGATAAATTAAACTAAAAGTAGCTGCAACTATACCCAAGGCTAATGGCCAAAGTAGAAGTTGCCAAAGTGGTAATAAAAATCCTAAATAAGCACTACCCTTGACTATCATACCTACCAGTAAATCACTAATAAATACTAGGAAGGAAGCCAGCACTAAAAGTAATATAGTACCAATTGTTAAACCTAAAGAAACTAATTTTGCTTTCCAAAAAGGACGGGTATCTTCTGGGGGAATTTGTTCAATTTGATCAAAGGTTGTCATTGCGGTGCTAACTGCACCGGAAGCTGTCCATAAAGCGATAATAAAACTAAAAGAAAACAAACCAGAATTTTTGGAGTTAGCAATTTCTTTAGTGGCAAACTCATTAATTAAAACCCAAGCATCTTGGGGTACAACTTGACTGAGTTGTAGTGCTAATTGAATAAAGGTGTTGCGTAATGGTTCGGCAAATAAACCGATGGCTGTTAAAAAAGCTATAATGGCAGGAAACAAAGATAACATGGCATTGAAGGCAATTTCTGAAGCCAGTCCTAATAGTCTCCTTTCAATTGTCCTAGCAAAAGTTTTTTTCAGTATCCGCCAATTAAGATGGCGAAAGAACTTAATAAATTTTGACTTCAGCATATGGAAACGGGTTTTGTCAGAAATTCCCTTGATTACTTCATAGTCATTATACTACCAGTTTGAGTTCTGCATTGCCTTGATTCTCTGTTCCTGATTGGATATTGATTCTATTTTCAGTAATTTGCCACTTTGATTGTAGATATTCTAATATTACTTGCGATCGCTCTGGTAATATCTCCTGTGGTTCGGTTAATTCTTGGTTAACTATAACTTGTAAACTTAAATTTGGTTGTCTTTGTAATGTTTGAGCAATACGATCTAATAACTGGGTATTAGCTAATGTTAATGCCGCTTTATCTTTTTCAAAAGCTATTACTCCTGGGTTAGAATCTATTCTTTGCATCGCCACTTTAGCTAATGGATAATCTAGTTTATTTCTAATAGTATCCGCAATGATTACTTGAGCATCTTTACTAATTTCTCTTTCACTCAAATATATTAATCTCATCTTTAAGGGTTCTATGGGACTGGTAATTATTTCATAATCAATTAATTGTGCTGGTTCAGGTAGTTGAATACTGCCTAAAGATGATTGCACTTCTTGCAAGAAGTTTGCTTGCAATTGAGCAATAGTAATTACTGTCTCTGTTGGTTTTTCTTCGGCAATTTGCTGTAAAAGCTCATTAGATGCTGTGGGAATTTCAATGAGTTTTAATCCCAATAATTCCGGTACTTGATTAAGTCTGTTTGCTAACATTTGAATATAGTTATTTTGTTCTTCCGGTGTATATTGTTTACTACTAAATACCTGGAGTTGAATAATTAGTTTATTATTGGAATTATAAGAAGTGGATATATTACTGATGTAGGAACGAGGATCACCGTTAGGGAAGTTAGCAAATTTTGTCTGCCATATTTCTGTTGCTGCTCCACGGATTTGATTTTCTTGTTGCTGTACAGCAATTTCCTTTCTGAGTTGGATCAAAGATTGATTAAGGGGGAACATAATAACGCCAATGGTACTAAAAATCAATAAAAATCTACCTGGTAATCCTCCCACTTTCTTTAATCTATTGTATGCAGGTAATCTTTCTAAAAAATGCTGCATTACTAAACTTTCGTGATCATTTTCACGCCATTCTTTGACTTTAGCTCTTACTTGATTGTTATCTATATGTAAACTTAAAAAAACCAACATAGCTGTAAAGGTAATTGCTACTAAGTTGGTAAAAAATAATAGTCCCCCACCACTAGCTACTTGTAAACCTTTAACTGAATCTAAACTAATTGCTATACCAATACCATAACCAACTACACACAATGGCGGCATTAATGCTACTGCAATAGCTACCCCTGGAATGGATGTTGCTACTCCTTTTGGTTCTTTACAAATTGCCACTGAACCAACTGCACCGGAAAATAAAGCAACTACTAAATCTAAAATATTGGGACGAATTCTGGCAGCAATTTCTGCTGTCATTTCTTTAAATGGTAATAAAGATACTAAGAGTACAGCAAAGGAAATAGCGACTACACAACTAAGAATAAGGTTAACCAGTGCTCGCATAGCTAAGATGACATCACCAGCTGCTAATGCTAAACCATTGGCTAGAATCCCACCCATTAAGGGGGAAATTAGCATTGCACCGATAATAACTGCTGGACTATTGAGAACTAACCCCAAGGTAGCAATACCAGCTGCAAATAAAACCTGAATCCAATAACTGACATCTTGAAGGGTAACAGTTTTGCATATATCCAGATATACTTGTTCCTTGCGGGCTTGACTAATTCCCAAATTATCTGCAAATTTATCTCTAAACATATAGGATTGTGGATAAAATTCAAATGTAATTGTCAATATAGCAGGAGTAATTTTTTTTCTCTAGTCTACTTAGCTATTAGTTTTACTGATAACGTATAAATACAGTAAAAAAAGCGTTTATGATACATTTTTATCAACTCTCGCCTTTTGCCTATTCTCACGTAACTATTTAAAAATAAATGATATGTCCCAAGATTTAACACAAAAGTGGTTAGCTGAAATTCAAGCCTTAAAACAACAAATGGCTGAACTACAACAACAACGAGATCAGGCTTGGGAAAGTTCCCAAAAATGGCGACAACTATATAATACTGAATCGGAACAACGCCGTGCTGATGCTAAGATTCACCAGCAAGCGATCGCATCTGTAAAAGCTGAACTACAAAAATTACAAGGTATAAATGCTGAGAATATTACTGAAACTACGACTACAGAAGTTGAGGCAGAATTAACACAATTGTCATCTGGGGAAGAATTAAAGACTCAATTAGCTACTGTAATTCAAGAGCGCGATCGCCTCATTCAAGCTTTAAAAACAGAACAGGAAAATCACGCTCAAACCCGCAATAATTTAACTACTGCTTTAGGTGATGCTATTGATAGTTTGACAAAATTGAGAGCAGGGAATCAGTAATCAGTTATCAATAATACTTGTCTTTATAAATATGTTACAAATATGTAATATACTCGCTAGACCTATCTTTAATTCAGACTATACTCTACTTGTCCCACACTGATATGACGTTTACAAGAGAAAGGAAATTCTGACATTTATATTGAAATTCAGTCTTAACTATTGACATTGTCGGTTATGTCAGCTAAATTCGTCATATAAATTGTTTCAGCATGGAGGTTGAAACGTGGATGGGGATGTATTGCATCGGCTTTTAGGACTTTATAGACAGCCATACCAAATACTCTGTGAAGGAAAGTTTGAGCGCACCGAATCTACCCGGATGATGATGCAATCCTTTTTGAAGGATCTCCAGAAAAAAGGTGATGCTGCTATTGTGTTAGCTAAGGGTATAGGGGAACTCTTAACCCAAGTAATTAAAGATTCTGGAAATAATCAATCTATAGATTGGACTGATTTAAGTAAAAAACTTGATAAATTAGCACAACAAGCCAACATACCAGATAGAACTAAGTCACTTGTCGGTGATGCTGGAAAGAGCGTTTTCGTTGATTTGCGTTATGGTCAGCAATTTGACATCAACACTATTTCAGAAACAGTTATAGAAAGATATATGCAGAAGGTGTATACATCAGAGTTTGAGGGAAGAATTCCACTCATTCCTGATCACCACGCCAAAGTTGACAATTTAACTTTTACAGAACGTAAGGATGCGCTGAGGAAAGATATCTTTGAGCAAATTCATAAAACATGGGCAAAAAAGGCGAATGTAGATGAAGGTGTAGCCAAACTGAGGAGAAATCGGCGATCGCAAGTCAAAGAGATAGACATGGAGGAGAATCTAGCAATATGAAATATACACCTTCGCGTCAAAAAAAATTAAACGAAAGTAACTATAAGGATTACACTTTAGACTTTCAACCTATATCGAATAGTAATGGCTCTGTACAGTTTTTTGATCACTCTCAGAATAAGAAGCTAACTATTGGAATTAATGTAGACGATATAGAATTCAAATATCGTGTTAAGGCAGAGTTTCCCCCTATTGTTGCCGATCTTATTGACCTTGCTGTTGCCATATATACTTCAGATCGTCTTGCCTCTCAAAGTCTGACAGGCAAACAGCGTCGCTTTCATGTCATACTGCCAGTACGTAATCCAGAATTATTAAGTTCTGAACCATTTCTAGCAAAACTAGATGACCTGCTTGAATGGACAACTGATAGCAAATGGGTTTTCGACTTCCAAAAACGGATTGCACCGGATCGTCTTGTTGAACATCAATCTCTTCCCATAGCACCCCAAGGGTGTGAAGTGACCTTATGGAGTGGTGGACTAGATGCCCTGGCTGGTTTGTACACTCGCCTTTTAATGTATCCAGAAAAACAGTTTATCTTATTTGGAACTGGCAGTAACAATAGTGTATTTGCCCGCCAAAAAAGAGTATATCAGGAAATTCAATCTATCTTTCCCGGTCGCTGCCATCTTTTCCGCCTCCCAATCCGATTTGATGATAGTAGTGAACAACCAAAAAACAAGCTTTCCCGTGCGAGAGGTGTTGTCTTTACTCTTCTTGGTTCTGCGTGTGCATATCTTATGGGAGAAAAAGTTCTTTATCTGTATGAAAACGGAATCGGTGCAATTAACCTTCCATATCGTGAATCTGCTGTAGGGTTAGATCACTCTCGTTCTGTTCATCCTCTGACTTTGCTGATGGTAAGTGATCTTATTTCTGAACTTGTAGGAGAAGAGTTCCAGGTAAAAAATCCGTTTCTGTTTTGGACTAAAGCCGAAATGTGCAAGGCATTGGCTAAAAATGGCCAAGACAACTTACCAACTTTAACTATGTCTTGTGACAGTCCACATCGCCAAAAGGTATCACCTCAATGTGGTTATTGCTCCTCTTGTCTTTTAAGGAGACAATCACTTGCAGCCAGTAGCATAAAAGATAGAACTCGCTATGTAGTTTTGCATGGAGAGCGCCCAGTTAAAGAGCCGAGTTTATGTTTCCTGAATATGCAGGCACAAGTTCGTACCCTTGACTCTTTATTTGCTGTCTCAAATGAACCTTGGATTACTCTAACTAAAAAGTTTCCAGTGTTAGATGATATTGTTGATCGAACTGCTATGGCAGAAAATTTATTACCTGCTGATATGCGAAGTCGTTTAATTCAACTTTATCAAAATTATATTTCCGAATGGAATTCTGTGGAATCACAGATTGCGAACGGACTATTAAGTGATCAGAAAGCATCTAGTAGATACGTAGTCCCATCTCAACAAAGTTGAGGAAAAATATCATGACTACCAACATTCTGGATAACATTGACCTGCGGATATTAGGTGAACTCCTACAACAAGCCCGTAAAAAATGCCGCATGACTCAAGCTGACGCAGCCAAGATTATTGATGCTGCACGCACCACTGTAATTGCAATTGAAAAAGGAGAACGCCGTCTCAAGGCCAATGAACTAATTAAACTTGCCCGTGCTTACGGATGTTCTGTGAGTGACTTTGTTCGGCAACGTCCTATTGTCCAACCTTTTGAAGTACAGTTTCGAGCAGTTTATCAACGTAGTCAGGAACAACAGGCAGAAATTGAACCATTTATCCTGCATTTAGAGGAATTGTGCCAGAATTACCTAGAACTTGAACAGATTATGGATTCGCCAATACCGCGAAACTATCCTCTTGAGTATCAGGTAGCAAATATGCCCATCAAATCTGCTGCGGAGAGTATAGCAGTGGCAGAACGTCAACGGCTGGGTTTAGGCGATGCACCTATATCTCACTTGCGAGACATCCTAGAACAAGATGTGGGTTTACGGATCTTTTATTTGCAGATGCCACAAAAATACTCAGAAGTGTACAGTTATAACGAAGAAGTTGGCGGTTGCATGGCTATCAATGCCAATCATCCAGAAGAGCGCCGACGCTGGTCAATGGCGCATGGATATCTGCACTTTTTAGCACATCGGCAAAAACCAGAGTTTCATTTTGACGGACAGTATCAGCGATTTCCTGAAAGTGAGCAATTAGCGGAAACCTTCCCCGAATATTTCCTCATGCCTACCAGTGGATTGCTGAAGCGTTTTAATGATATGTACCGTACACATGGCAAATTCACTCCAACTAATTTATTTACACTAGCTCATTACTACGGTGTTTCTGTAGAAGCTCTAGTTTATCGGTTAGAAAAAATGGAACTTTTGCCTACAGGAACTTGGGATAAATTGCGAGATAGAGGTTTAAAAGTCAGAAAGGTACAGGAGGAACTTGGCTTAGAACAAATCCCGCAAAGAATTGATATGATGCCTTTGCACTACCAACACCTAGCAATTGAGGCATTAGATCAAGGTTTGATTACTGAAGGGCGTTTTGCTGAATTTCTCCATGTTAACCGCTTAGAATCCCGTCGTATTGCTGAGGCATTAAGGGAATATTCAAGCGGAATGATGGAAGAAGATACGGATTTTGATTTGCGTCAAATCCAAACTGCTGGGAAGTGAGGAAAATATGCAAATTACTCACTCCCATATTTTGCTTGATGCTTGTTGTGTTCTCAACTTTTGTGCATCTGGTCAATTTCTGGCAATTTTGAAATCTCTTCCTGCGGAAATTGTGGTGACTACAGTTGTCCAACAACGGGAATTAAACACACTCCAAAGTCTCAAGGAAGAAGAGAATGATGCTGTATTAGAATTTGAAGAAGCTATTCAACAAGGTTTATTAAAAGTTGTGGATTTTGAATCAGAAGAAGAGAAGGAATCTTTTGTAAACTACGCGGCTATTCTTGATGATGGGGAATCTGCAACTTTTGCGATCGCTGTTCATCGAAAATGGGCAGTAGCCACTGATGACGACAAGGCTATCAAGTTTCTTCAAAAAGAAGCTCCCTATCTTCAAATACTATCAACCCCAGAAATAATTAAACATTGGTCAGAAGAAGAAAGTACCGATGCTTCAATATTAAGCAATGTACTCAATGCAATTAGGATTAAAGGACGGTTTGAACCACCAAAAAATTCTCCTTTGAGACTTTGGTGGCAGACATATTCTTGACTGATTTAAAATCCCATTACCTCGGCTACTGCTTTTAATTCTGCTGGTATGCCCTGCTTAAACTGAGCATGACTGTGTTTAATTGCTGTGTCTGGGTCTTTTAAACCATTACCAGTTAAGACACAAACTACTGTAGCTCCTGTGGGTACTTGATCTTTTACCTTTAACAAACCAGCTACAGAAGCCGCACTCGCAGGTTCACAGAAAATCCCTTCTGAGGAAGCTAACAAGCGATAAGCGTCAAGAATTTCTTCATCTGTCACAGCATTAAAACAACCCTGACTCGCAGTTTGGGCGGCGATCGCTTTATCCCAACTCGCAGGATTACCAATTCTAATGGCTGTGGCTAAGGTTTCAGGATTTGCTACCGGTTGACCATTTACTAGAGGTGCAGAACCAGCGGCTTGAAAACCCATCATTTTCGGCAAGCGATCGCATTTTCCATCTTGATGGTATTGACAAAAACCCATCCAATATGCTGTGATGTTTCCCGCATTTCCCACAGGAATACACAACCAGTCAGGAGCATTACCCAGAGCATCAACCACTTCAAAAGCTCCGGTTTTTTGACCTTCCAAACGGTAGGGATTGACAGAATTGACCAAAGTAATAGGATAATGATCCGCCATTTCCCGGACAATTTCTAAGGCTCGGTCAAAATTACCTTTAATGGCTAATACTTCTGCCCCATAAAGTAAAGCTTGTGCCAACTTACCCAAAGCCACATAACCATCAGGAATTAATACAAACGGACGCATTCCTCCGCGTTTAGCATAGGCAGCAGCAGCGGCGGAAGTATTACCTGTACTGGCACAAATCACCGCCTTAGCACCAGCTTCCTTTGCCTTGGTAATAGCCATGGTCATACCCCGGTCTTTGAAGCTACCTGTAGGGTTCAGACCGTCATATTTAACAAATACCTTCACCTGCTTACCAATACGTTCAGCGATCGCCGGCACGGGTATCAAAGGTGTGTTACCTTCCAACAATGTCACCACTGGGGTACTTTCACTGACAGGCAAGTATTCACGATAGGCTTCTATCAGTCCAGGCCAAGGTTGGCGATGGGATTTAGCAACAGACAAGCTCAAAGTCACAGGATTATTAACTTCTTAACTAAAGATGGGGAATAGGAAAAATTGAGAAATCTGATCTTTTTTTATTGGATCTTTTCTATAGTATTAATCACTTTACCATGCCAAGGGCGATGTATCTGAGGAACATAGTCTCTTATATCGCAGTCTCTTATCGCTAAACGGTTTAACCATCAGAGTATATGATGATAATTTACACAATGTTTTAAAAAAGCTTAACATGGAACTATTATAATATGTCAGATGGTGTGAGCCAAATTAGCAAATGAGTATAACTATGTCCACTTTGTCATCCAGTGTTGCCAGTTGCGAATCTCATAGTGAATTAGTCAAAAAGCTGACCAAAGCTTATTATCAAGATGAACAGCAAGAAAAGTTTATCGGTTTGCAAGCAGAAGTAGATTCCCTCCTGGAACAGTTACAGAACCTAAAAAGCCAAAAGTTAGAATCATCTAATCACGAAGAATAAACCTCAAGCGTTGGTTATTCCAGGCGCTGATTTGTTTCTGACCAGCGCCTAATCTTGTATTGATCACCATTTTCCACTAACAAGGCTATGGATTGATCGCTGTTGAGTTTGGCGATCGCCGTTAGGGTTTGCTTAGAAGTAGTAAAGTCATTGTAAATCACTTCCCCAGTAGCAGAAACAATCATTGTCCGGGGCCGTTCTTCCAGTTTTTTGTTACTTGTTTCATTCCTGGACTCGGTTAAAGAGGCGATCGCAGAGTTGGAAATTGTCAAGACTAAATCGGGTTTACCATCTTGAGTGACATCAATCATCTGCACAGGCCATTCTCTCATTTTTTCCCAAATTTCTGCCAAGCTCAAAAGTTGATCTGTGGAAATATCCCCAGACTCTTGTAAAGCATTCCAAAACTTTGGTAAAGCAGCTTCAACAGCTTCCATATTTACCTGTGCTAAGGCTTCCAGACTAATAGGCGACGGTTGCAACCACTCCAACGCAGCCGTGGTAAAAGCCAATGGTTTATGTTGAACCGAACTGTCTTGGTTTTCAACTATGGGATCACCCACTACTAAAAGTTTCAACTCTCCATCTCGCATCTGAACTGCTTTAATGGTGGCAGTGTTAACTTGTTGTTCACCATTGGGTAGCCACACAGCTATTTGAATATTGCCATCACTACTAATACCCAAGGTTTTAATCCAAAATAGGCTAGTTTGAATTTTGGGCAAGGCAAAATTAGTAAATGGGTAACTTATCCAATTTTTACCATCCTGGAAAGCACTGACATCTACCTGATACAAAACTTTGTCATCTTCCACTACCATCTCTGCTTTTCCATCCACTGGCAACCAATCAGCATATTTAACAGTAGTAATTTTTTGAACCCCACCAATAATCTGGCTAGGATGGGTATTTTTAATTTCATCATTGAGTTTTACCAGCAAATCTTGAAGATAGGTAAAAGTTTCTCGGTTTACCTTTGGTTGTGCTTCTAGCCAATCATTGGCGCGTTTTTCTCCTCTTTGTACTGTTAAAATTAAATAAGACCATGCCAAAACAGCTTTTCTGTCTGGGTTAAGCCGTAGAGCCACCGTTGCACGATTCCACAACATACCTCGATCAGCTTGTAGTAAGTTAAAAATTTCCCGGCCACTATCAGGAGAAGAAATCAGAACATCTAAACCTTGTTCCCACCTACCGTCTATTAAGTTTGTTAGCACTTTTTGACTGGGACTAGCCCAATTTTTATTAGCTTGAACTTTGGTGAATTGAGAATGTAGCCTAATTAAATTTATTTGTGCTTGCACATATTCAGGAAAAGACTTTCCTAGTTCCTTTTGCAGAGATGTTAACCAAGCCTCCGCAGGTGTCCACAGTCCATTTCTAGCTAATAATAAAGAACTTTCATAACCAAAACCTTTTATAACTGGTTTGAGATTAATAGGTTCTAAAAATAGAGAATTACTAACTAACTCACCTGGTTTAATTTGATGAAGTTGAAATCTAGGTTCTAAACCGACAGTTTGATCTATGACTAATTCTTCTGTGTCACTACCCATTATTTGCTGCCATTTAGGTAATTGACCATTGGGGTTTTTCCAAGATAACATCTGCTCTAAACTACGGAGTTGAGGGTTATAGTGAATAATCTGCCCATAGGCGATTGTCTGATTATCTTTTTGATGTTCACCCCGTAAATAAAACCAGAATCCAGGTAATGATTTAGTATGATCAAAAGCTTTAATTTCTGTTAAAGGTAAGTAAACTTCCTTGTCCTGACTATCTGCATTAGAAACATTTTTGCCCAAGGGAGATTCTACAAAAAACTTAGTCAGACCATTAATTTCTAGTTGTTTAACCTGATGATAATGGGGTTCTGGATGCAGTCTAAATTCTATCTCCCTGGAGCGTTGATAAACCCGCAATTCTACTAATTCTTGGCAATTAGAACGGCAATTATTACGCCTTTGGAAAATTGGTAGTAAAAATAAATTTAGTTGTTGATTATTTTTCGTTTTTGTAGATTCTAAAGATAAACTTTCCCCAGTGATGCGGTTTTGTTTCTTTAAACTATTTTGAATTTCTGCCAGAGTTTTAGGTATCTCTGTTTTACTAACATTAATTTTTGCACCTGTTGGTAAAAAGTCATTCAGCCAGACTACCTGTTTTGGATCAAGTATAAAGAGAATACTAATCCAACCACAAGTGATAATTAAACCCGCACTGCTAAATAAAACCATCAAGGCTAAAGCTGATAAAAATCTACTCCGCCATCCAGACTGTTGTGGATTTTGTCCCAATAGTCTTTTCCTCGCAGCAGCACGAGACTGACGAGTTCTAGATGTTTTCTGTTTCAGCTTACGATATTCGTTGGCCATTTCAGTTTTGAGTCAATGCAGCAACTTTTGGGGATTGCTTATTTTTGCTGTTATACTCCTGCTTTGAGGAGTTGTCTATCATTTTTAGGTTTAACTAGGTTTAAATTTTTACATCTTACCAAAAGATGGGATCAGGGGATCTCATCTCACAAGATTTGTATTACTCAGCAATATCTGTTTTTGATTTATTAGCAGTTGCTAATTCTTCTTGTAAAAATTTCTGATAGACTTCAGGTAAAAATCGAGTATTAGAATTAGTTTCTATACCATATCCTAGACTTGTCCAAGTTGGAGAAAGTCGCTTTAAAACTTCATCTAACTTGTTTTTACGTAACTTTTCCGCAAGATCAAATCCCCAAACTTTGGTGTCATTTAACCAACGGTAAACTACTATATCTTGATCTTCAGCTTCAAAACTATAACTCACCCAGAACATCATCTGGGAAGGACGGGGATGATAACGTGGTGCAATGTCGTACCAAGTAGTATTAATAATTTGATATCTACCCGCAGCAGTAGAACAATTACCTTTATTTGGTCCATTGACAATGGTTACACATATCTGAGGATGACGACTGAGATCATTCACTCTTTGACCACCATATAACAAAGAATAAGGTTGCTTACTATTAGATTCACTAAAAGAAATAGTCCGCATCAAAGCACGGATGTAAGGATCTCCTTCTTTCATTACCAGGGGAGGATTTTTTCTTTCAAAAACTGGATCAGTTGTTGATTGTAAGTCACCAAAAACGTACCATTGAAAAAGATATACAAACCCCAGTAATGCGGCAATCGGACCAATTAGTTTTTCTAAACCTTTGAGTTGGAGTTTCATTCGTGATTAGTGATTAGTGATTAGTGATTATCCCCCCTGCTTCCCTACACCCTCTTCTTCACTGTCACCATAGCGTAGCACCTGTAACCTGTCACCTGTCACCTATTACCTAATCCCTTGAAATAATTCCTGAAAACTTTTAGGTGCAGCTTCTGATTTAGCGACAATTTCCACAACTTTATTATGTGCAGCAGGTTCAAACAAGGATTCAACACAAACTTGAGCTACTTTTTGTCTGGGGATGCTACCATCGAATAAAGTATCAGCACCTTGCATAACAATAGCGTCGGAGTTGTCTTCATTTTTTAATCCGCCAGGTCGCACTATTGTATAAGTGAGTCCGCTTTTCTGAATATATTCCTCAGCTTGCTTTTTCCAAACTAAAATTAACCAAAACAAGTTGAGGGGATGGAAAAACTGGGAAACACATAAAGAAGAAACTAAGACAAAATGCTGAATTTGTTTGGCTTTAGCTGTATTAACTAGGTTTTTTGTCCCTTCAAAATCTACTTGATAGGGATCAGTAGGATTAAAACTCGGCTTTGCACCTGTGGCACATATAACCACGGTACTATCACCTAATGCAGTCGTCAGGCTTTCAGGTGATAACACATCCCCCACAACTAACTCAACTTCAGGAGGGAGAATAGTTTTGGCTTTTTCTTGATCCCGTACTAAGGCGCGAACGGGTATATTCTTGGCTACTAACTCTTGAACTATGCGACGGCCTGTTTCACCTGTCGCACCTGCTACAAATGCTTTTATCATGGATGCTATGTTAAGAAACTAATGTGTGTTGGTTTCGTTCTTTAATTGTAGTAATTCTATGGAGGTGATTGGAGTTTTTTGATGTTTTGATGAAATTAATATATCTGGTGTTAAAAAATCTCCTCCGTGGGGAATCATTAGCATAGACAAACTTTTAACTATACAGAAAATGGATTTATGGTAGCAAATAACTGGGAATTTCAAACCTTGAAGAAAACTGATTCAGTTTTACAAGCAGATTCAAGCGTAAATTCAGAAGAAACTTTAGTACAAGAAACTCATGTATGTCCTAGTAAATTCCACAGTTATTATCAAGACTGTATGGAAATGTTTGCTTCTAGGGAACAGGTGGCTGAATATTTAAATTCTCATTCTTTATGGTTTGTCCGCTGTGCTGACCCTATGAGGGTTCAACCTTTGGGTGAAAATGGCTATGCTTTGGTAATTGGTCAGTTTGGCGCTTTTGGTTATGAGGTAGAACCAAAAATAGGTCTGGAATTGTTAGCACCACAGGATGATAAATACCATATTCGCACTATTCCTATTCCTGACTACCAAGCTCCTGGTTATGATGTTGACTATAATGCTTCGATGGAATTGGTAGAAAGCGCGTCTGGGTTAACTAGGGTAGAATGGCAGTTAAATTTAATCGTGGATTTGCATTTTCCCAAGTTTATTCAACGTTTACCTCATTCTTTAATTCAGTCTACTGGCGATCGCCTACTTAATCAAATTGTCCGTCAAGTCTCCCGTCGTTTAACTCGCAAGGTTCAAGCAGATTTCCACCAGTCTTTTAATATTCCTTTTCCTGTTCAGTCTCGGAAAAAGTTTTTTGGTCATTAGTCATTGGTCATATTTGTCCTGACTGCATGGGTTTAGCACTGCTAAACCCCTACTGAGTCTGAGTTCTGACTAGGCCTTACTAATAATTCTCAAGACTATTTCTACACCAGAAACAGCTTGCCAAACAAATAGTCCTAAAATCCCGAAATTTAATAAAATATGAGTTGCACGCGCCCAATTTGCTCCTTTTTGCATGAAGGGAGATAAGGACGCGGAAAATGCAATTAAACCTGTCATCCCTAAACCTGCTAATAGATGGGGTCCGACAAATAATTTACCGTTATTGATGTAAGTAACTGCCATCCCACCTATTGAACCAGCTACCATTAGGGCTAGGATGATAGAGCCAATTTGGTGATGTTTAATTGTAAATTTACCTTTAATTAGTTGTTTCTTTTCTTCTCCTTGAGCATTTCTGGTACGCTGTACTTGTAGCCCTGAATATGCTGCATATAAGGAGAGTGCTAATAATACCCACATCATTGTTGGGTGAAGGAAGTTTAACCCAAATTTGATATCTGGAGAAAGTTCTAAACTCATCGCCTGGTTATCCAAATTATTAAATCTTCATAAAACTTAGCATAAATTGATTCAAGTCTGTATTCTTTTTCTGTTGTAACTACAGGTTAGGAATTAATGTCAGAATAGGTTTTCAGAATCAATACAAAAAATTTTATCAGGGCATTTTATATCCATGACTGCAAATAATAATGATTTACTGCTCAATGCAGCTAAAAAAGGCGATATTGAACGTGTTAGAGAAATACTAGAAATTGGTACTAACGTGAATGCGGGCGATCGCAATGGTACAACAGCGTTAATGTTTGCTGCTAATTTGGGATATACGGAAATCGTGCGATCGCTCTTAGATTTTGGTGCTAACATCAACTTACCTAGAAAAATCTACGGTTTAACAGCATTAATGCTCGCTGCAACTAATAACCAAGTTGATGTTGTCAAAGTGTTAATTTCCAGAGGTGCGGATATCAACGCAGTTAATGAAGATGGTAGCACAGCACTAATGGCAGCAGTGCAAAAAGGTAATTTAGAAATTGTACAAATATTATTAAATGCTGGTGCAGATGTCAGCATTACAGATCAAGATAATGACACCGCTTTAAAAATCGCCATCACACAAGGCGCTACAGCAATAGTCAAGGCATTACTACAAAATAGTCAAATTGTCAATACCGCAGATACAGAAGGTGAAACACCCTTAATGATGGCCGCAGACTTGGGATATTTAGACATAGTGCAAACATTATTGTTAGAAAATGCAGATACCAACATCAAAAACCCCGATGGAAGTACAGGACTGTTAGCAGCAGCAGCCGCAGGACATAGTAATATAGTTGTAGCCTTGTTAGATGCAGGTGCAGAAATTAATTATCAAGATAAAGAAGGGGAAACCGCTTTGCATTTTGCAGTGGTGGAAGATTATTTAGAGACAGTCAAAATCTTAATTCAAAGGGGTGCAAATGTAGAACTTAGAAATCATCTAGGAGACACACCTTTATTAATAGCAGCATTTCAAGGATATAGCGAAATAGTAGCAGTTTTATTAAATGCGGGAGCAGATAAAGATAAAAGGAATTTTGGGGAAGTTGCACTAACTTTAGCAATATCCCAGGGACAGATAGAAACAGTTAAAATTTTATTAGATAATGGTGCTGATGTTAATGTTTTAGCTGATGATGGGAAAACACCTTTAGTTAAAGCTTTAGTAAATAACTATCCTTTCATATTTAAACTACTGTTAGAAACAGGTGCAGATGTAAATTTTCAAGATTCCGCAGGTGCAACGGTGTTAATGTATGCTGCTTCCGAAGGTTATACTCAAGCTGTGGAAATGTTAATTACAGCAGGTGCGGATTTAAACTTAAAAAATCAAGGTGGTTATACAGCATTAATGATTGCTGAGTTTAATAATTATCGCACAACTGCCCAGATTTTAAGACAAGCTGGAGCGGAAGAATAATGATTTTAGATTTTAGATTTTAGATTTTGGAAGCAATCTCAAAATTGAGGGGATTACTTCGCTATCACTCGTAATGACATAATTTCTCTAAAAATCCTGATTTAGACAATCCCCAAAATCAGCTATCATTATTAATATGAAAACTGACACCACATTTACCCATCCCCAAATAAAATCATTCCTCAAACGCTACCCCACCCATGAGGAATTGTTGCTTCATGCTGCTTTTCCCCTTGCACTTACACCAGATTTATTATATTGTTTACGGGAAAACTTTACACCTCGTACACCTTGGATAGCTGTATCCGATATTTTATTATTTTTATGTGATTCTGTGGGTTTTCAATTATATGAAATTGACCCAGAAATACGTCACGAATTATTAACAGAATTAAAACATCAAAACATCAATAGATTATACGAATTATCGGATTTTATGGTGGCATATATCCGCGAACAATTAAAAGATAATTATCGTGCAGATGAAGATTTAGGTGCTGCACCCCACTGGACAGCTTTAAGTTATGCAAAACCAGATACAGCAGTTGAGGAAATTAGAAAAGAGTTAGAAGCAAAGTTAAAAACAAATCCAAATTTAAAACTTAAATATGCTTCGGTGTTAGAAATTTATGCAGACTCTCACCCTTTAATTGCAGCAGGTTTAGAACCTTTATTAAAAGTTGTCCAGGGGTTGGATGTAGATGTTTTAATAGCGGAAATGTTAGCAAAGGGGGGAATGGACTACAGACCTCTACGGGAAATGTTAGCGAAAGGTGAATGGAGGGAAGCAGATAAAGAAACAGACAGAGTAATGTTAGCGGTTATGAATAAAGGAGAAGATGATTTTTTATGGTCAGAAGATTTTGATAATTTTCCCTGTGAAGACCTCCGCATTATTGACCAATTGTGGGTAAAATACAGCAATGGACATTTTGGTTTTAGTGTCCAAAAGGAAATTTATCAAAGTTTGGAGGGAACGAGAAAATATAATCAGGAAGTGTGGGAGAAGTTTGGAGATACAGTAGGATGGAGGGAAAAGGAGGAGTGGTTGTATTACGGCGATATTACTTTTAATATAGAAGCACCAAAAGCACATCTACCTACACAAGCAAATTGCAGTTTATTGCATGAGGGGCATGGTTTTGTCTCTTCTCTCCTTCTCTCGCGTCGAGACTTGTAGATTGTAGTCTGTAAAGGTTACAAAAAATTATTAAGATTGTCTGAATCAGGATATCCAGGATTTAAGGATTTACAGGATTATTACATATTTTTAATTTTCAGGAGTAAATGTTATTTTAATTAGTCCAGCACAGATTAAACAAATTCAGAGAATTATTAGTAATTATGATAACTTTCAATGTGTTGAATCTGCTATTGCTATTCAAGAATACTTAATTCGTCAGGGAATTAAAGGCAAAAGAATTAAAATTTATACTGGTACTGCTATGGGATGGGATGCAAATATTTATGATGATTTGTTAGGATATGCTATTTCAGTTAATGGTCGTCATGAAGGAATTGCTATTATAATAAATGGAATAGAAATTGTTTATGATAATCTTCACCCAGAAGGACTCACAAAAGAACAATGGTTGAATAATCTACAGTTTGATAGTAAACTTTACTTAGGTAAAGAATTTGAAATTACAGAAGAATACTTTTAGTGAATTGTTAAATAAAAGAGGTAAGCTATGACTGATATTTATGAATTAATGAAAAGAATTAAATCCCGTCCAGGAATGTATTTAGGAAAACCCTACATTACTAGGTTCAAGGCATTTTTAGATGGTTATATTGGTGCAAGGAAAGATTTAGGTTTTCCTCTCCCAGAACAGGAAGAAACTTTTAATCAGTTTCAAAAATGGATTCAATCAAAATATAAAATTACTTCTTCTCAATCTTGGGCTGATATAATTTTATTTTATTCTGTTGATGAATCTGACGCTTTAAATAAATTTTTTGATTTGTTTGAAAAGTTTATCAATCAGGAAAATGAATCAGATGTATTTTCCCATGAAACTGAGAAAATATCTGGAATTTAACTCATTTGTAGGTTGGGTTAATTGAAACGCAACGCAACAAAAAAATTGTCTGAATCAGGATATCCAGGATTTAAGGATTTACAGGATTATGAGATAATTTTTTGTAGGTTAGGTTAAGTGAAATGCAACCCAACAATAATCTATAAAAATTGAATTTGTTTGATAATTAAAATATGTAAATGTTGGGTTTCCTCACGTCAACCCAACCTACTTTTTCTCCGTACAGCAGTAAGCAAACCCGAATTATCCAACTCATACATATTAACCAACTCAGAAATACCCTGTGCAGAAGTACCACCCCAACGAATTTCCGGTACAGGGTTTAACCATGCAACCTGACGAACACAACTATTTAATTCTTGTAAAAAATCCTCGGTAAACTCGATTCTCTTATAATTCACACCACCCCGCGCAGCACCCCCATCACTAATAATTAAAACTATAGTTCGTTGTTGATGTAATTGTGATAAAACCTCCGATGTGAGTTTACCTTCTGGACTTTGGGGATGGGAAAATAAATATTCTCCTGGATGATTTCTAAAATAATAAACTTCAGATTTACCTAACTTACTTCCTTGTAAATTATTTACTAATTTTTGGGAAAGCTGGAAAAAAGGAATCATAGAATTAGATACATCTATTAATAACACAACTTCCGCTCTATTAATACGTTGTGGTTGAAATTTTATATCTAATAAAAAACCTTCCTTACCGAATTTTTCAACTGTTGCATCTGTATCAATTTTTGTTAAATGTCCCTGTTTCACCGGGAGACGTAAATCATTCCAAGTACGTTTTATTTTTCGTTCCGTTACGGGAAAGTCTCTAATATTAAATTGAAATTTAGATTTAGGTTTAGGGTTAAATTTATTTTGGGGTAACATTCCACCTTGTAAAGCAATAGGTGGTTGTAAAAATTCTGGTATGGGTTCAGGTTCAGAGACTTCTGTTTCTGGATTTTCAGGGTTTTGTTTTTCAGGGTTTTGATTTTCAGATGTTTTATTCTTATTTTCTTTCGTTTTTCTTAAATCTTGATTTACTTTTATTTCCAACGTAGTAAGATAATTATCAAAATATTGACTAAATTTCTTTGCTATTTCTGAATTAGGTTTTGCTTTTACCCATAACATCGAACAGAGATTTTTCAAATCTTCTCGACTGTTTAAACCAAACCCATTATCTAACGCTGTTAATAATAAATTATATTGTTCAATAGTTAGGGGAAAATCCCCCGTATCTCGCAGGTAACAGAATAAATCAAATAATGGTGGGTTACTCATATTTTGATATTTTGATAAATATTGGATAATGAGATTGCTTCTCTACACTTCGTTTCGGTCGCAATGACAATCTTATGAATTTAATCATCATTAAATTGATTCCTGTAATATTCTTGGTCATCTTTATTTTTCAATAAAACTCCTAATAAATGGGGATGTTGTTCTAGATTTTCAACAAACTCTAAAGCTTCTTCTTGAGAATAACGCTTTAACCACAGTACCCAATCTAATAACTCACTTGTACTAGGTTTTTTACTATCTTTTCTGCGAGTTCCTTCTTCACGAACTTCAATAAATTTATCTACAGCTTTTTTAACCAATTGATTTTTATCATCTAAAGGTTTACCCAAATGACTATTGACAATTTTAATTAATCTTTCTGGTTTAGGAAATTCAATATAATAATAAATGCAACGTCTTAAAAACGCATCGGGTAATTCTTTTTCATCATTGCTAGTGATAATAATAATTGGTGTTTGTTTGGATGTAATAGTTTCACTAATTTCTGGAATATCAAATTTTGATTCTTCCAACACCTCCAATAAATCATTAGGAAAATCAATATCAGCTTTGTCTATTTCATCAATTAACAAAATTGGACGATAATCTTCTGTTTGAAAAGCTTTACCTAAAGCACCATATTTAATATATTCTGTGTGCTTTTCATCATTAACTCTAGCAGCAACTTTTGCTAATTCTGTTTGATTTAAACCAGTATTACTAACTAATTGAGCATCTCGTAACCTAGCTAAAGTATCATAGGTATAGAATCCTTCTTTTGCACGGGTAGTAGATTTAATTGACCAGGAAAAGAAAGGATATTTTTCTATATTTAATTGTTGTTGAAACTCATAAGCAATTGCTTTAGCTAATAAGGTTTTACCACATCCTGGTTCACCTTGTAATAACAGCGGACGTTCTAAAACAATTGCTAAATTTACCGCTTGAATGAGGTTTTTATCTGGGTAATAGGGATATAGTTTTTTGCTTCTGTCTGGTTCAGGTTGGTATTGTTCTTCACCTGTGTATTGATAATTAAGGTCGGTGTTTTTGGTGTTCATAATTGTAATGTTTTTTCTATATCTTTCCATTCTAATTGGAAGTAACTACAAATTATATCTAATGTATCTTCCGGTGTTTTTTCAGAAGTTTGGTTACAATTCACAACCTCTTCCACAATAGAATCTAAATTAAATTGTTCTTTTAAGACATCTGCAAAAATATCTTGTTGTTTTCTCACCCATCTTTCTAAATGTCCTTGTTTAAAAATAGATAATTTTTCTAATTCAATTAATTCTTGAGTAGAATTAGAACAACCTAAATCTTGTAAACAACACTCTTTATAATCCACAAGAAATAATGACAGAGAATATTTATGGGATGCTATCTGATCATTTTCAATTTTCCTCATTAAAGGTATCCAAAGCTGAGATATTATTGTATTGATATATTGTCCTTTGATTTTATCTTCACTCACATGATCAAAACATAAGATAACTGTGTTTTTTTGCCATTGCTGATAAACTGAATCAATTATATCATTTAATTGGTTAGATTTACTACCAAATTCTTGAGCCAAATTATCCCATAAATATGTAATATTATGACGATAACGTTTTAAAGAAATTTTATGTTTAACGGAGTTGGAAAAATAGGGTTCTTCATAGCATAATCTATTTAATACCCAACGTTGACCATGTTTTTCTTTTCCATATATGAGATATATTCCTAGTTTTAATGGTTGTTCTAAAAAATCAGTAAAATCTTGAATTTGATTTTTATAATTCAAATCTTCGAGAGCATTTTTAATAATATTCTCTGGTTCAGATACATTTATAACAACATTTTTTACGGTTTTAGGTTGCTGTTTTTTGGGAGGGTTATCATAATCATCTTCCTCTAAATCTAAATTTAAAAAACTAAAAAAACTAAACAATGTTTTATAAAGAGATGATTTATTAGGGTTATTAATTATTTCTGATATCACCTCACGATCAATACCTGTATCCATTCCTATTTGATCATATTCATAATCATCTTTATATTTTTCATTTAAAGCAAAGATTAATTTATCTCTACCATTTTTAGTTAAAATACAACTTTTTTGATTTTTCACAAACTGATATACCTGAAAAACTATAAAAATTTAATTGTCAGTATTCGGAATGATAAGATCCCCGACTTCTTTGATGATCATATCAATAAATTTTGAATTGTTAACAGAAGTCGGGGATATGGGTAAAAATTATCAAGATTTAATCTCAATCTAGTTTACTCTTTGCGGATCTTCTTGAAAATCCCTGCGGATCATCCGCAACACTAAAATCATACCATGAATGATGGTAAAAACCCTGCTATCACTGGGTTATAGAACTTACAAAAATTATTTTCAAAATTGCGGATCTTCTCTGCGGATGATCCGCTAATACGAAAAATTACTGGTTTATGGTGAGGGAGTTAAACAAAAAAGAAACAATTATGAAACTCACTGTAGAGAACAATAATCAAAAACTCCGTATCTATTTGGAGTTGTCTAGTGAAGAAGTCACACTTTACAAAAGATGCTTAATTGGATTTTTCAGCGTCTCTTTACCTCTGTTGTTTTCTTACACTAGTTTGATTAGAGTTATCAATCCTATTCAAACAAAACCTCTACCCCCACAAAATGAAACCACTACAGGAGTCAAAGAAATGCTAGATTGATTTATTCTAGGACTTACGCATTTTAACAAAACATCGGAGGTGAGATTGCTTCCTTACGTCGCAATGACAGTATTTAAAGTAGGTTTTGCGTAAGTCCTGTATTTATAAAGCAAAACTCCGTCATAACTATTGTAAAGAGGTTAAGACGGAGAAATCAAAAACTGAGTTAAGTTCAATAATTATCACAATGAATAGAATATCAGATATTTTATATTAAGTTTAATGATGCAGCATCCAATCATCTTTTCCTTTTTCTCTGGTTCAGGTTTTCTAGATTTAGGGTTTGAAAATACAGGTTATAAAATCGCTTACATCAACGAAATCTTCCCTCCTTTTATGTCTGCTTATCGCTATTCACGGGAAATACTGAAACTACCAGAACCTGAATATGGATATCATCAAGGGGAAGATGCAGATGTGAGTAAATTAACTCAAGGAAATGCCGCCCAAAAATTAAATGAATTTATTAAAGATGCACGTAAAAATAATATAATAGGCTTTATTGGTGGTCCACCTTGTCCTGATTTTTCTATTGGTGGTAAAAATAAAGGTTATTTAGGTGAAAATGGTCAACTTTCATCTGCTTATATTGAATTAATTTGTCAAAATTTACCCGATTTATTTTTATTTGAAAATGTTAAAGGTTTATGGAGAACTAAAAAACATCGTTTATTTTACGAATGTTTGAAAAGACAATTACAAGAAATCGGTTATATTTTAACAGAACGGTTAATTAATGCGATTGAATATGGTGTACCGCAAGATAGAGACAGAATTATTTTGATTGGTTTTAAAAATAATTTTCTCCAAGATATAGGAATAAAAAATGATTTTATCTTTCCTTGGGAAAAATATATTAGATATCCTCAAAATCAAGTTTTTGCCTATCCTTGGATTAAAAATGAACCATTTAAAGAAAATTCTTTTACTTATTGTCCTGAGAATATTCCTCAAGAATTAACAGTTGAATATTGGTTTTTAAAAAATAATGTGCTGCACCATCCCAATTCAAAACATTATTTTCAACCCAGATCAGGTATCAATAAAATGGCAATTATTGATGAGGGAGATGATTCCAGAAAATCATTTAAACGTTTACACAGATGGCGTTATTCTCCTACAGCTTGTTATGGAAATAATGAGGTACATTTGCATCCTTACAAAATTCGCCGTATTTCTGTAGCTGAAGCTTTAGCTATTCAATCTTTACCCGCAAATTTTTCACTACCGGAAAATATGTCACTTACGAATATGTTTAAAACAGTGGGTAATGGTGTACCGTATTTAGCAGCGCAAGCATTAGCTGAAAGTGTTATTGATTTTTTAGGAGTTGAAACTATCCTCTAATTTTCAAGATAGACTTGTAGATATATATGATTTAATAGATCAATACCTTGTCCAAATTAGAAAAAGGCTTGATTTGTAGTTTGGGTTGAAGCATGAAACTCAACAAATGCGTTGGGTTGCGCTGTCGCTTAACCCAACCTACAGAAAATGGACAAGGTATTAATAGATAGATAATGTTTTATTGTTTCATCAAGTTTAATAAATTAAAACTGGTAACATAAATGATGTCAGCAAACTATCCCAATATTGATATTGCACCATTTATAGACCATTCTCTGCTGTTACCAACTACCACCCCAGAGCAGATAGAAAAGTGGTGTGACGAAGCGTATCGGTTTAATTTTGCATCGGTTTGTATAAATCCTTGCTACGTTAAGCAAGCAGTTGAACTTCTCCACAACAAAAACCCCAAAGTCTGTACAGTAATCGGTTTTCCCACTGGTGGAACAACTTCAGCGGTGAAGTTATACGAAGCGCAAGAAGCCTTAGAAAATGGTGCTTCAGAGTTAGATGTAATGATTAACTTGGGCTGGTTAAAAGCGGGTAAAACCGAAGAAGTACACCGGGAAATAGCTACAATTTGTGAAGTAGCTGGGCAATGCGTCAAGGTAATTTTAGAAACAAGTTTACTGACAGATGCTGAGAAAAAAATCGCGGCTGAATTAGCGATGGATGCGGGTGCAGCATTCTTAAAAACCAGTACGGGTTGGAATGGTGGCGCGACTGTAGCGGATGTACGCTTATTAAAGGAAATAGCCAAAGAAAGGGTGGGAATAAAAGCATCAGGAGGAATTCGCACCCATAATGACGCTTTAGATTTAATCATGGCTGGTGCTACCAGATTAGGTACATCTCGCGGTATAGAATTACTCCGTCAACGCGATCGCCCCGAAGTAGATGAGGGGGTGAGTGGGTGAGTGGGAGAGTGGGAGATGGGGTGAAAAGATTTTTACTAATTCCCAATAACTAATGAATAATGAGTAAAACTTATCAAGCAACAGGAATTAATCTGAAAAACCAGGCATTAGGAGAGACAGATAAGATAATTACCATATTAACCAAGGAATTTGGACTAATTCGGGCGATCGCCACAGGGTCACGTAAGCATAATTCCAGCTTAGGTGGTAGAACTGGAATGTTTGTAGTTAATCAATTACTAATTTCCCAAGGACGCTCGTCACAACCAGGAACACCAGGACTAGATAGAATTTCCCAAGCAGAAACCATCACCACCTATCCTGGTTTAAGCAAAGACTTAGGAAAATTAGCAGCTAGTCAATATTTAGCCGAAATCGTTTTATGTCAAGCTTTAAGTGAGCATCCCCAAGAAGAAATGTATGAGTTACTGAACGAGCATCTCCAGCGTTTAGAAGCATTACCCAAGGGATCTGATGTAGTTGCACATTTAGCTCATGGAGTCTTTCATCTCCTAGCTTTAGGAGGATTAGCTCCTCAAGTCCAATTTTGCTGTTTAACCCAGCGTCCTTTAATTCCAGATCCAACTAACCCCAACTGGCAAGTAGGCTTTAGCATTACAGCAGGGGGAGCAGTTTGTTTACAAGCCTGGGAACAGTTAAGGAAACAACGAGAACAGCCAAAAAAAGCGGCAGAAAATTCTTTAGATGGTCAAAATTCCCCAAAACCAGCCTATGAAAAGGTTTTCCATCACCAAGACCTGCCCAAAATCTCCCGTCGCTTGGGAAGTAAAGAACTAGAAATGTTCCAACAGTTGTCCCAACCAGAGATAATGCAAATAGAAGCAGCCACAAATTATGGCTGGTTAACCGTTGAGCAGATTTTGCGCCAGTACACTCAGTATCATCTGGGTCGCCCTATTCGCTCTGCCACATTGATTGATTCTTACTTTGCCGCGAACCATGATGCAATCGTCTGATTTAGATCGAAAAGTCCAACCCTCATCACCAAGCCAAGCTAAAAACAAGAATAAGGGATCAGAAACTAAAAGACCCAATCATTTACGTTCTGCTACCCAACCTAAATCCAGTCAAAATAACTGCTCAGAAATGTCTGTCAATGATATTTCTAAAACACCGAATTTGGATACAAAAACGAACCAGGGCGATCCCCAAGAACAAATACTGCCCCAGGAAGAACAACTTTTACAAAGTAATGATTTAAATGAAAAAAAAGATCATTTACAAGTAGACACAACAGAAATATCACAAAATAATGGTTCAGGTTCTGGTGGAGAAAATACATCAGGAGTAGAGGAAACTACAGGATTTTTCCCAGTCTTAAAAAATCCCAACTTTATCGCCCTTTGGGGTGGACAGGTTTTTTGTCAATTGTCAGATAAAGTATATCTCGTCTTGATGATTGCTTTAATTAACAGCGAATTTCAACATAGTGGTCAGAGTATTAGTGGTTGGGTATCAGCCCTGATGATGATCTTCACAATTCCCGCAGTTTTATTTGGTTCATTAGCAGGTGTATTTGTAGATCGTTGGTCAAAGAAAGCCGTATTAGTAGCATCAAATATTTGGCGGGGTATTTTAGTTTTAATAATTCCTTTCTTACTGTGGTTAACCCATGATTGGCAACCTGTGGGAGTTTTGCCTGTGGGATTTTTAATGATATTAGCAGTAACTTTTTTAGTTTCTACACTAACTCAGTTTTTTGCCCCAGCCGAACAAGCAGTAATTCCTTTAATAGTCGAAGAACAGCATTTACTTTCAGCTAATTCCTTGTACACAACCACAATGATGGCATCAGTAATTGTGGGGTTTGCCGTAGGAGAACCAGTGTTAGTATTAGCAGATAGCATCTGGAAAGGATTAGGTGGTAGTGGTGGACTAGGTAAAGAAATTTTAGTCGGTGGTAGTTATGCGATCGCAGGTATGATCCTATTACTACTTAAAACCAACGAAAAACCCCACCCCCCAGAAACAGAATTTCCCCACGTTTTTGAGGATCTCCGCGATGGGTTACGTTACCTCAAAGAAAATCGTCGCGTCCGCAACGCCTTATTACAACTAACTATCTTATTTTCTATCTTCGCCGCTTTAACTGTCCTTGCCGTTCGCATGGCAGAAATTATCCCCAATTTAAAAGCATCCCAATTTGGGTTTTTACTCGCAGCCGCTGGTGTGGGTATCGCCGTTGGTGCAGCAATACTTGGTCAATTTGGGCAACGTTTCGCCTACAGACAGCTAAGTTTATGGGGTTGTCTAGGGATGGCAGCATCATTAGTCTCTATTTCCTTCTTTAACACCCAACTCTGGTTAGTTCTACCCCTCATTACCCTAGTCGGTGTATTTGGGGCTTTAGTGGGTATCCCCATGCAAACAGCCATCCAAACAGAAACCCCTCCAGAAATGCGTGGTAAAGTCTTTGGATTACAAAACAATGTTGTCAACATTGCCTTATCTCTACCCCTGGCATTAGCAGGTTTAGCAGAAACTTTTATAGGTCTACAGTCAGTATTTTTTGGGTTAGCTATCATAGTTTTCTTAGCAGGTATCCTCACCTGGTATAATTCCCATGAGTAGTTATCAAATTAGAGATTATCAATTAGTTAAGACGGTAATTCGTTTTCATGCTAAACTTAGACCAGCCAAAATTCAGGAAATACTTGCTGGGGATCAACCCAATATGATCGTGATTTAAGTTGTCATTATTCAAGTAATTTACAACTTATAAAATTCCTAAATACAACCATAATTAACTTTCTAGTTAGCTTAGTTATTCACTAAACCTTTGCCACTAGAAAATGGTTAATATGATAAGTTTTGAGGATCATCGAAAATCAGCAAATATGACAGGATAAAAACAGCTAACTATAAAAATATAAACTTAAGTATTCAGCTATTAGCCTTTAGTAGTCAGCTTTTTTAAAGGTTATGTCAGAAATCAGTAGATAATTAAAAACTGATTTATAAAATATTCTGACTCCTGACTCCTGAATTTTTAGATATAAACCCGCTTTTTTTCACAACTAATTAAAGAATGCGTATAGCCTGGATTGGAAAAAAAACACCCTTTTGCGGCAATGTCACCTACGGACGAGAAATTACAAACAGATTATTAGATAGGGGACATGAAGTAAGTTTTCTCCACTTTGCTCAAGAGGAATCAGAATCAGATAAATCCTCTAACTTTAAGGAAGTTTCTTTACCTTTTATTTATAAGTCCCAAGTTTACACTATCCCCACTTTCAAAGCTACCAAGCTTTTGAGTGATTCCCTACGGGAAATAAAACCAGATATAGTTCATGCTTCCCTAACTCTATCTACTTTGGATTTTGCTTTACCAGAAATTTGTGAAGAATTAAATCTACCTTTGGTTGCTACTTTTCACCCTGCTTTTGCAGGAAAAGGAGCAAAACTAATATCTGGTACTCAAATTTTAGCCTATCAGCTATATGCACCTTTTTTAGATAATTATCATCAAGTAATTATTTTTTCTCAAATTCAAAAAGAATTATTAGCTAAAATGGGAGTTAGAGAAAGCAAAATAGCTGTTATTCCTAACGGTGTGGATACTGTTAAATATTCTCCTGGTACTTCTGATATCAAAAAAGAATTTAAAGCAGAACGTTTATTTGTTTACCAAGGTCGCATAGCTCCCGAAAAAAATATAGAATCTCTACTCAAGGCCTGGAAACAGTCAGATATGGGAGCGAATAGTAAGTTATTGATAGTTGGTGATGGTGTCTTGAGATCATCTTTAGAACCATTTTATGGATCAGAATATGGGATTATTTGGTTAGGATTTGTAGCTAATGAAGAACGCAGAATAGAAATTTTAAGAGGTGCAGATGTCTTTATTTTGCCATCTTTAGTTGAGGGTTTATCTTTATCTTTGTTAGAAGCAATGTCCTGTGGTTTAGCTTGTTTAGCTACAGATGTCGGTGCAGACGGAGAAGTATTAGAAAAAGGTGCTGGGGTAGTTCTGAATACAAAAGATATAACTTCGCAACTACGAACCCTTTTACCTTTATTTAGAGATCATTCAGAATTAACTACTCTGTTAGGTCAAAAAGCTAGAAATCGAGTTTTAGAACGTTATACTCTCAATGATAATGTTACTCAATTGGAAGGTCTTTATACCCAAGTTTTAGCACCAAGACCTTTGACATTAGGTAGTTTTGGTTATGGTTAAGTTGCATAGTAATAATAAAATCTTGTGGTGCGGACATCTTGTCCGCTAGAGTTGTTATTTACTCAAGCTTTAAAACTTATTGGGTATTTTCACGTTGTTATTTCTGTTCATACTCAGCTATCTTTCTCAACCATCACACCGCAATGTACAGGATTATATAAATGATGACTTTTCAAATAATCTCTTATTTTTGCATAAATTAACTGATTCAGATAAAAAATTTGGCTTGATTGCACTCACCCCTAAACCAAGAAAAATTACTACATTAAATTTTAAACTGTATCTGGATCAATATTTAATTCCCTCAACTTTGCTGCTAACCGTTCAGATTTTTTAGCTTCCTGTTCTGCACTTTCTTCCGGTGTAGGAACTAAATTTCCTTGTGCGGTGAAATACCGCAATAAACCATCATATATTCCTAAATATAAACCTAATTGATGACTCCAAAGATGTCCTTTTTCATTTGCTACTAAAGGTTGATATTCTCCATCTAATAAATGAAAACCTGCAAATTCCAATGTATAAGGATCAAACCAAAAATAATCCGGTGTTCTAAATGTATCTTGATAAAGTTGTTTTTTAAATTCTCTATCTGTATTTGCTGTACTAGGTGAAAGAATTTCTAAAATGAAATTAGGATATTTACCGTCTTCTTCCCAAACTACCCAACTTTTCCGAGTTTTACGTTCAGTTCCTAAGACAACAAAGAAATCAGGACCTCGGAAATATTCTGATTTTTTCTGATTTGGACTATAATAAATAGTCAGATTTCCAGCAGCATAGAAATCATTTCTGTTTTTCCATAACCATTTGATACATTTGATTAAGAGCATAATTTGCTCTAGATATAGTTCTGTTTCCACGGGAGGTTCGTCACTATATAAATCACCAGGAGGAAATATTACATCTTGGGAGATGTTCTCTTGAATTTCTAATTCTTGTGCAATGATCATAAAATTTGATATGGCATCAAGTTGTAATTTTCTGATTATAACATTTTTAATTTCTAATTAATCTCCCACCCCAAACTTGTAGACTGTTGATAAATCTTTTTTAAAGTATTCACATCTCTAGTGGAAATAGATACAGGTTCACGAACTTGGGAAAAATAAAGTGCATCGGTTTCTAGGGAACTATGACCCCAAATTCCTAAAGCATGACCAATTTCATGACGTGCTGCTGCTTGTAAATATTTGCCGGTCTGACTAGGACTTAATAAAATAGTAAATCCATGAGATAAAATATTATTTTGGGTAGATATTTGATATGTTGTTAAAGCTGAACGCGCACGGGGAATTTTAGTAACTGAATCTATTTGTAATGGTGGACGTTTACGAAGAATTTTAATATCAGCAAGTTCGGGATTTTCTACTAATTCTAGAGGTAAATATTTATTCCATTCTTCCACTGCTTGTAAAACTTGATTTATCCATATTTGTGCTAGTTTTTCATTAATGTCTATAGGGGTTTCTATGTTTACTTTAATTGGGAACTTTGACCAAATTAAATAACCAAATTTTGTCGGTTTAACCTGATCAAAATAGTCACCACTATTATTTTTATCTTGCCAATTTTCCAAGCTTGGTGGTAAAGGATGGCTTTTTTGTGAGTATGAATTTTCTGTTAATTTCTGCCCTATAAATACAGATTCAGGATATTGAATTTGAGGTTTTTTAGCAGTAACTGGAAAGTTGCTACAAATAACTAACAGTCCTGCACTTATGAATAAGATCAGAACTGTTAATAATTTTCGCCAAAATAATTTAGTTTTGGCTTTGTAGATTGGCTTTTGGGTGATTTTCCCCATTGTTATTTATTTAGGTAGCCAGTTAGCACTTAAAACTACTGTCAAACCCAGGAAAATAACTACTAGCGCCCAAGTAATCCGATTAAGTGTATTTTCTGCGCTTTTGGTACTGCTAAAAAGTTGAGCTTGTCCACCAATAGCACCAATACCATCACCTTTAGGGCTATGTAGTAAAACTAGGATAATTAAACCTAAAGCCGAGAAAGCCCAAATTCCTTGTACGATACTAGTAACTGTCATACGCAAAAAAACTTCCTAAAGATGACAATGAATATTATTTAAACGTAACACGCCTGATTAACAATTTGTTTATTGGTTGAAGATAAGAAAACAGTTAACCATAGTTAGTTAACTGTTCGCTAGAAGGGATTATATCTTACAAACCTACTGTGGTTGGAGTCCGAGATATTTGTAAGTCGTACTCTGCTACCCTAAGTAGAGATTGACCAGTCATTTCTTCTGGCTGAGGTAGCTGTAAAATATCCAAAATTGTGGGGGCAATGTCGGCTAATTTGCCATCATTCCTTAAATCCACATCTGTCCCATATCCGGGTATTTTCACCCTTTCCCCTTCTACTAAAATGAAAGGAACTGGGTTAGTGGTATGGGCAGTCCAAGGATTGCCTTCTTGGTCTAGCATATATTCGGCATTACCGTGATCAGCGGTAATTAACATTGTGCCGCCGGATTTACCGACAGTTTCCACAAGTTTTCCTAGACATTTATCAACGGTTTCAATGGCTGTAACTGTAGCTTCTACTTTGCCTGTATGCCCTACCATGTCAGGGTTAGCGTAGTTCATGACTACTAGGGAGTAGATGTTTTTTTCAATGGCGGCGATCGCCACATCTGTTACAGCTTTGGCTGACATTGCTGGGTCTTTATCGTAGGTAGCCACCATGGGACTGCTGACCAGTTCCCGGTCTTCACCTTCGCAGGGATCTTCTAGTCCCCCATTAAAGAAATAGGTGACATGAGCATATTTTTCAGTTTCCGCAGTCCGAAACTGTTTCAGACCATGATTTGCAATAACTTCACCCAGAATATTCGTCAAGTTCTGAGGAGTAAAGGCCACAGATACAGGTAAATCTGGGTCGTATTGAGTAAATGTGACAAAAGACAGTGGCGTAATTTGCTGTCTTTCAAAACCCTGAAAATTGGGACTTACAAAAGCTTGAGTTAATTGTCTGGCGCGGTCGGGACGGAAATTGAAAAATATTACCCCATCTCCAGGTGCAACTGCGCCAGGAGCAATTCTCACAGGAACAATAAATTCGTCAGTTACGCCTTCAGAATAGGATGCTTCCAAGACTTCCAACGCTGTAAGTCCATTACCAGCGTTATCTTGTGTCATCACATCGTAAGCACGTTGGACTCGATCCCAGCGGTTATCACGATCCATCGCATAATAACGACCGCTAATGGTGGCAATTTGTCCTACACCTAAGCGGTCTACATATTCTTGCAATTGCTTGATGGCTTTAGTGCCACTTTTTGGCGGTGTATCACGCCCGTCCGTAATAGCGTGAATACATACTTGTGAAAGCTGCTGTGATTTGGCTAAGTCAAGTAATCCAAACAGATGGGTGATGTGGGAATGTACCCCTCCGTCAGAACAAAGACCTATTAAATGTAACTTGCCATTTCGAGAGCGAACTTCCTGACAAATTTTCACCAATGCTGGGTTAGAGGCTAGAGAACCGTCTTCAACTGCATCGGAGATGCGTACCAGTTCTTGGGGAACTACACGCCCAGCGCCAATATTCAAATGACCAACTTCCGAGTTACCCATTTGACCTTCTGGCAACCCTACGGCTTTTCCTGATGTGCGAATGAGGGTGTGGGGATAGGCTGACCATAAACTGTCCATTATGGGAGTTTTGGCAGCAGCGATCGCGTTTCCGCGTTTGTCCTCACAGTAGCCCCATCCGTCTAAAATGACTAGCACCACAGGAGCAACAGGTGCTTTGGTCATAGTAAAATTGCCCTTTACTTTTTGTAATACTCGAATGATACCATTGCTAACTGCGGATGATCAGTTAATTTCTGCTTATTACTCTGTTCAGAAGGTTTTTAGCTTCAGATATGCGATCGCGTATCTTTCTATTTCAATTTATACCAAGTTATCCCAAGATTGGCAAAACGGCTTTTGTTGCCATCAGTAAATTTTCTACAAAACCTGCATATCCATCTGGACAATTCATTTTCATTATCGCTAAATCTACCTGAAAAGCCAAATTCCAGCGAATTTGTAGCGGACGTTGATTACCAATATTTTCTGTAAGATACATTGATGATGCGATCGCTTTCTCTAAAATCTCTTTTGTGTTGTTTAAATCCTCTAAATTTTCTAAATTTGGCAATTCCACACCTAAAACCTTCTCTACAGTTTGAATGTCAGCAAGTAACCAATTTTCAAAATTCCTAATTGCTAAACCTCCCGCAGATCGATCATTTATAGGTTGTTCATTAACATCTAAATGGTAATCCCGAATTTTATTTACAGCCCTTTCTAAATCAATTTTTCTTTGATTGATGTTATCATCTGCATCAACCACAATCAGAATCATATCTACTTCATAATATTCCCATGTACTCACAATTTGGGCTAAATATTTTGGTTTTAAAATAGAGTGTCCAGTTGTTAAAGTCAGTTTTGGCTTTTCTTTCGTTGATGGATGTCTTTGGATAAAATCACAATCTGGAAAACCAGCATTTTGTATTTCTCTCCTAATTAAAGTATGCAATGCACCTTCATTTTCTCTAGGAATTACTTTTCCCCCATCTTCTGGTTTAATATAAGGAACACTCGCGCCTAATTCTGCTTCCCCTTCAGCTATCAAACCTATACGAATTCGCCGACTCATGCGGGATTTCCTCCAAACACATTAGTAAACCAAAGTTCACCTAAAGCACCATCATAAGCTTCTAAAGCTTTTTGAAATCTCACAGACTCAACAGGTAATTTATGAACTTGGGTTTTACCTTCTTGATCCAATTCCACAGCACGCACTTGATGAGGTTCGACGTAGTTTAATAAAACAGGAGAATGAGTTGTAATTAAAACTTGTACAGGATTTCCAGTTATTCCTTCAGTAGAAACAATTTTTAGCAACTCCATCATTTTATGCAGTAACCAAGGATGCACACCATTTTCTATTTCTTCAAAACAAATAATACTGGGAGTATCTTCTTGATAAAGTGCAGTTAAAAAAGCCAAAAGTCTTAATGTACCATCTGAAATATCAGCAGCAGGAATATGATGATCTGAATATTTATCAACCAATTCTAGGGAAAATGTGTTATTTTCTCCACGCGGTAAAACAATTTTTTTAATATTAGGAACAAGCAGTGTTAATCTTGCTTCTAATTCATCAAAACCTTCCCGATTAGCTAATAAAATATCTAGCAAAGTATAAGCTATTCCTTCTCCAGTTCTTTTCATTATTGGAGTTGTTGAAGTTTGTCTAGAAATATCACCTGGAGAAAAATCATAAATGCTGACTTTTTTTAAAGATTTGGAAACTGGAGAATTTGAATATTGATTATTTACCAGGAAAGTTCTTAGTGAATTTGTGGAAGGTTGTGGATTCCATTTAATTTCATTGTTTCCTATCCTAACTGTTCTTGCAGGATAATCAAGATAAACTGATATCCTTGAAAAAGGATGAGTATTTTCAGTTAGTGTGTTAACTTCCAATAAAATAAAATCTGTATTTCCATGCCAAAATTTAGATTCTAGACTTTGTGGATTTGTATTTAAAGTTGTTAATGACTGAGACAAAAAACTGACAACACTCATATTTACTGTATTATCTATAAGTCTATTCAAAAAATCAGACAATACAGCCAAAGCTTCACAAATATTAGATTTACCAGAACCATTAGGACCGATAAATACAGTCAATGGTTCTAAATCTATTTCCGTATCAAACAAACTCTTATAATGTTGAACTTTGAGTTTAGATAACATTGATTAAACCCTTCAAATCTCAATCTATTAATTTTATCACACCACCCAATTTTCTAAACTTAAACCTTCAACCCTTGCCAAATCACTATCATTAGAAACCACAGTTAAACCTTTAATCATTGCCGTAGCAGCAATTAAAACATCTTCACTTTGAATCGGTAAACCTTTTAATCTCAAATCAGCGTGAATTTCTGCGGCTTTTTCTAAAATATCTAAATCATCTAAAAAAATGATTGGATATTGTTGACAGAATATGTTAAACCTTTCTCTTTTTTTAGGAGCATCAACCGCTAAAAATCCTCTCCTAATTTCAAAATAAGTAATACAGCTAATGTAAATATCTATGCCCTCAAATTTGCTGATTTGTAGCTTTTGCTTGATGCGAAAATCATTTTTAATCGCTAAAGAAACAATATTAGTATCTAACAAATAACTCATCTTATTTATCTATAATTTAATTACAATTTATCTATCTACTTTCGTTTGATTGCTTCATCAAAAATTGCCATTTGTTCAGATGTAAAATCATCCCCTATTTTAGATAATATTTCTGTTGACATCACAAAATCACAATTCTCCTTTAACTTCTCATCAGACATATTATTAAATTTATCCGGTGTCAAATGTTCTTGTACTATCTTAAATATATGTTTCACAATTTCTGTGTAATTCAGGTCTTCCTTGAAAATTGGATTTTCTTCCATTAAAATCGCTACTACTCTTTCAATTCTCTGAATCACGGATTCTTGCTGTATATTTGTTGATAACATAATATTTACCTCCTGCAATAAATTTAAAATATAAGCTGATAAGTATATTATAATTTTATCATTTTAGATATTAGGTGTCAATTAATGAATTACTATTCTGTAACTCGGTATTCAGAAAAATAATGATATAATAAATATGTCTGATTTAGGTATTTGGTGATGATATAATATTATTAAAATCGTGATGCTAACAGAAAATTAATCAATAAGATCGTGTTAATCATCAAATCCTGGATATTCTGATTCAGACAAATGAATGATAATGATGGACATAAAAACAAACCTATGAACAATATGAAAAATCTTTCTGCAAATGAACTAGAACAAAAAATATATCAAACACTCTTAGATAGATTACCTAATGACGATGATTTTACTAATAGTATCAATAATTTACTAACTTTACTAGAAAGAGTTTGTAGTGAAAAAGCTGAATATCATCATCAAAATTCACCCAATGAACAGTTTAATTATTGGCATAATTTTCAACAAGAAATACACCAATTAAAAATACTCAAACAACAAGAAAGAATCAAATCGTATAGAGGAAAACTGCAATGGGAAGATAATTTAGAAGAAAAGAGAACCAACTGATGATTATTGTAGATTCAAGTGTCTGGGTAGATTATTTTAATGGGATAGAAACACCAGAAACTAACAAACTAGATCAGCTTTTAGGAGTAGAACTAATAGCTATCGGTGATTTAATTTTAACTGAAGTTTTGCAGGGATTTCGTTCAGATAATGGATATCAAACAGCAAAAGAATTATTAACTTCTCTGCATATTTTCGAGATGTTAGGATTAGATATTGCTATTAAAAGTGCTGATAATTATAGATTTTTGCGTAAACAAGGTATCACTATTAGAAAAACTGCTGATGTGATTATAGCAACGTTCTGTATTGAAACCCAAAACTCACTTTTATTTAGTGATAAAGATTTTCTACCTTTTGTAAATCATTTGGGTTTAATTCGTATTCAATAATCTAATGATGTTGTCAGAATCAGGATAACCAGGATTAAAGGATTTACAGGATGTGATTTTTAAATTTCTGCTTTTACTTTGCGTCTTTGCGTCTACCCTGCGGGATATCCTGACGGATATTACGTGAAATTTTCTCTTATCTTTAAATCCTGATAACAACAGAAAATTAATCAATAACAATCCTGTTAATCCTCAAATCCTAGACATCCTGATTCAGACAAAAAAAATCCCCAACTAAAAAAGTCAGGGAATTACAAATATTTGTTTTTAAAAACTAACTTACTTCTTCTTTCCTGCTGCTTTTGCGGCTTTAGCTGCTTTCTTTGCTGCTTTCTCTGCTGCTTTCTCTGCTTCTATTGCGGCTAATTTTGCCTGTTCTTTTTCTTCCTCAATCTTACTCAAATAATAGTGATAATCTCCCAAATAAACCCTAAATTCTCCATCCCGAATTTCCACAATTTTATTCGCAACTTGGGAGATAAAATAACGGTCGTGGGAAACTACAATAGCAGTACCATCATAGTTTTGCAATGCCTCTTCCATCATTTCCTTAGCTGGAATATCTAAATGGTTAGTAGGCTCATCTAAGATGATTAAATTAACTGGTTCTAGCAACATCTTTGCTAATGCTAACCGGGCTTTTTCTCCCCCACTTAAAGCCCCAACTTTTTTAAAAACGGTATCACCTGTAAATAAAAATCTACCTAACAGCGTGCGGACTTCTTCGTTTGTCCAGTCGGGAACTTCATCATGGATGGTTTGCATGACTGTTTTATTCAAGTCTAATGCTTCGGCTTGGTTCTGTTCAAAATAACCAGGAATAACATTATGATCTCCTAGTTTTACAGTTCCTTCTGTGGGTTTTTCTGTCCCCATGATTATTTTTAATAGGGTAGATTTCCCTGCACCATTGGGTCCCAAGAAAGCGATTCTGTCACCTCTTTCTATTAATAATTCTGCACCTAAAAAGAGGATTTTATCACCATAGGTATGGGTGAGATTTTTAATTTCTACTACTTCTCTACCACTGCGGGGTGCGGGAGGAAAACGGAAATGTAAGGTTCTAACTGATCCGGTTGGTGCTTCTATTCTTTCAACTTTATCTAATAGTTTTTCTCGGCTTTTCGCTTGGGTACTACGGGTGGCACTAGCTCGGAATTTCTCTACAAATGCTTGTTGTTTTTCTAATTCTTTTTGTTGCCTTTCAAAAGCACTCATTTGTGCTGATTGATTTTCGGCTTTTTGTTGCAGATAAGCAGAATAATTACCCAAATATGTAGTAGAAACGCCTCTTTCAGTTTCAACAATTTGTGTGCAAAGTCTGTCTAAAAATTCCCGGTCATGGGAAACTATCACCATTGGTGTGACTAAACCTCTGAGGTAATTTTCTAACCATTCAATGGTTTCTAAGTCTAAGTGGTTTGTCGGTTCGTCCAGTAGTAATAAATCCGGTGCTTGGAGGAGAATTTTACCTAAACTCATCCGCATTTGCCAACCACCAGAAAAGGCACTGACTAGGCGATCGCCATCTTCAACTTGAAAGCCCATTTCTGGTAAAATTTTACCAATCCGAGTATCTAAGCTATAACCGTCTAAGGCTTCAAACTGACGTTGTAATTTGTCTAGTTTATTAATTAGTTGATCTAGTTCCTCTGGGGTCGCGGTTTCCATTTCCCGCTGTACTTCGTGCAAAGCTAGTTGTACCGCGTTTGCTTCTTTAAAAACTGTCCAGAATTCTTCATTGACAGTGCGGGTTGGATCTACTTCAAATTCTTGATTTAGATAAGCTATGTGTAAACTGGAAGGACGGATAATTTCCCCTGAAGTGGGTTCTGTTTCCCCAGAAATGATTTTCAGTTGGGTTGACTTTCCCGCACCGTTAACGCCCACTAAACCAATGCGATCGCCCGGTTTAACTTCCCAGTTGATATCTTTGAGAACTTCGCCTGTAGGGTAAATTTTGCTGATATGTTCAAGTCTCAACATGAAATATTTCTCTTTTAGGGGATAGGTTTTTGGGGAGATAAGGCTAATAATGCCGTTTACTATCTTAACAAAATTTAACCAACATTACGAGGTGGGGAGATGGGGAGATTAATAACCCAATTACCCATTACCAAATAATTAAAAATCCCCGCGACGAAGCACGAGGAAATTTAAAAATAAACTAGGAAATGTATTAAGCAGCTAAGTTTGCAGCGGCAAATTCCCAGTTAACCAATTGATCTAAGAAGTTCTTGATGAATGCAGGACGTGCATTTCTGTAGTCAATGTAATAAGCGTGTTCCCAAACATCTAAGGTGAGAAGTGGCTTCTTACCATGTACTAAGGGGTTTTCTGCGTTGGGGGTTTTCATGACTTTGAGTGTACCAGCGTCATCAACCAACCAAGCCCAACCACTACCAAACTGAGTTGCAGCAGCAGCAGAAAATTCTTCTTTGAATTTGTCGAAGCTACCAAAATCTTTATTAATTTTAGCTGCTAGTTCTCCGGTAGGAGCGCCACCACCAGCGGGTTTGAGGGAGTTCCAAAAGAAGGTATGATTCCAAACTTGAGCCGCGTTGTTGAAAATACCAGCTTTGGCAGAATCTTTAAAAGCAATTTGAATTACTTCTTCCAGAGACTTATCAGCAAGTTCTGTACCATCAATAAGCTTATTGAGGTTATTTACATAAGCGTTGTGATGCTTACCATAGTGATATTCAAAGGTTTCACCTTTCATGCCGTAAGACTCTAGAGCGTTAAAGTCAAAGGGTAAGGGAAGCTGTGTAAATGCCATGTTTTGAAATCCTCTCTTTTTTTGTTTCGTTTCATTTAAATCCAAAATTACTCAATCACATCCAAAATTGCTGTTTGAGTAATTTTTCAGATATAAAACTTAACATAGTTATCTTACTACCAAAACGAAGCTTATACCAAAAGAGTAGTCAGTCACTTTGGCAGATATCTGGGGATTATTCTGAGAATTAACAATTTTGCAGTCCAGACTTGTGGAAAAACCTCAAAAGCTTTTCATGATCAGCTATTTAGCAATTCCTACTTAGGGTTTGCTGATAAAGTCTTGTCGTGGAGACAGGTGACAGGTGACAGGTGACAGGTGACAGTTTCAAGAGTTGGATGGGAACTATTTTTCCTTGAAGCAGGAATTAAATGCAAGGTTTTTCAGTTCTCACCTCATCAAAGCTTGCATTTTTTGAAAGTCAAAATCGCTAAAATCGTTTACCTGTAATGTTTTGAGATTTATTCAGCAAGCCCTACTTAATCAGAAAATCTTCTAGGACTTAATTTGGGAGGGTTTAGCATTGCTAAACCCTTTATGCACTACATTAGAGTCCTGGTATAGCTTTGGTAAGTTGCCAGTTTAGATATAGCAATGGACAGAGCGGATAAAACTTAGATACAAACAGACTTTTAACCCAGTCCCCAATCACCAGTCACCTGCTATACTTGACCATTACCGTTGCGCTAAACGGTCTTGGTAATGACTAACAATTCTTGCTGCTACTTGAGAAGGAGTAAGTCCGTCAGTTTCGACTTCTAGAGCATCTGCGGCTTTTCTCAATGGGGAAATTGTCCGAGTGCTATCTTTATAGTCTCGTGCTGCAATATCCTGTTCTAACTGTTCTAAACTTACTTCTGCTTGACCTTGTGTACTAAAGTCCTGGTGACGACGACGTGCGCGTTCAGCGACAGAAGCAGTTAAGAAGATTTTGACCTCTGCATCGGGGAAAACATGAGTACCGATATCTCGACCTTCTGCTACCAAACCACCCTTTTGACCCCAGTTTTGTTGTTGTTGAACAAGGGCTTTACGGACAGCACTTTGAGCAGCGATTGCAGATACCTGTGATGTTACTTCCACAGTGCGAATTACTTGAGTGACATTGTGATCATTAATCCATACTTGCACTGGAAACTGTATATTTTGACTAGGAGTTAGTTCAATTCTACAGTCATTCACTAACTCAGCGATCGCACATTCATCATCTATGGAAATACCTTTTTCCAGCACTAACCAAGTTATAGCCCGGTACATTGCACCTGTATCTAAATACACCAAACCCAACTGATTAGCCACTTGGCGAGCAACGGTAGATTTACCCGCCCCAGCCGGACCATCAATAGCGATAATAGGTTGGCGTAGCCCGTTATAAACATCGCGCAAGATGGTATTATCAATTAAGCGTGTAGAACCTAGACGGGCTGCGATCGCCAGCATTCCTTCCTCCTGAACTTTCCTTAAAAACATCAATGTAGTCGGTTCAACCAATTCAATATATTCGACAGAGATAGTGCTAACTTGTGCAATTTCTTCCCACACCAATGCTATCAGCTGACTACTGTTGCGAACGCCAGCACGAAACGCCGCCTCAGCTTTTTGCAAACCTTTAAATAACACTGTTGCTTGCTCTTTTTCTGTTGCAGTCAAATATTGATTACGAGAACTCAAAGCCAAACCCGAAGCTTCTCGCACCGTTGGACAGGCAACAATTTCCACAGGCAAATTCAAATCAGCCACCAGGCGTTTAATAATTGCTAGTTGCTGACCATCTTTTTGGCCAAAGTAAGCTCGGTCAGGTTGTACCAAATTGAAAAGCTTGGTGACAATTGTCGCCACACCTTGAAAATGACCCGGCCGATATCTACCACACAAGCCTTCTATCATACCAGATGGAGGGATCACCTGTGTCACGTGAGTTTCTTGTATATTCTTCTCAGGAATTCCCATTTCTTCCGGAGTAGGTAAAAAAATTGCATCAACTCCAGCTTGTTCACAAATTTGTTGATCTTGCTCAAAAGTCCGAGGATAGTGACTATAATCCTCATTTGGTCCAAATTGTAGGGGATTGACAAAAATACTGACAATCACAGTAGAATTTTCTTGTCTAGCATTTTCAATCAAACTCAGATGACCTTGATGCAGTCCACCCATAGTAGGAACTAAACCAACTGCGGTTGGATACCAGGTACTCTGGTCATCAAGTAATAAATTTTCTGAAAGCTTAACTTTGCTGATCTTACGGCATTCTCTTAAATAACAGCGTAAAGCTGCAACTGTTGTCAACAGACGCACAAAAAAATACCCCTAGTTTTTATCCTCTACCCCGTTAGTGTATATCTGAAATCAACTTTAGAGTTTAAGGATTTCTAGGAGTCATTATTTCCAGGAATGGCAGATGTTAGGAATTCAGGAATCAACAGTCAGAATTTTAAAATTTTGACTTCTGACTTTTGAATTTCCGAAAACTTATTTTCCCAGTACCTCAACCCGTACAGGAGCAAGTCCACTTTTCATCATGCCTAAAATTCTGGCTGCACCTAGAGAAACATCAATAATTCGACCACCAATGTAAGGGCCACGATCATTAATTCGCAAGACTACAGATTTACCATTACGGGTGTTAGTTACACGAACCTTTGTACCCAATGGTAAAGTTCGGTGAGCGGCTGTCATTCCTTCGGGGTTATATCTTTCACCATTGGCGGTTTTATTACCAGCCCAATCATAACCGTACCAAGAAGCCACACCCTTAAACTTTAACTTCACTCTACTAGCAACATCTTGAGGTAGCTTTGGTAGATTGGCAATTGTATTAATAGGAGCGGCGTTACCTATGAGTCTCCGTAAACGATTTGTAGCTTGTAAGGCATCTCGTGCGGGGTTGTTTGTAGTATCTGCCAACTTGGTGGTATCGTTTATCTCCACCAATTCTTTACCGCCGATTTTGATGGTGTAGCGTTCTAGCTGTTTATCAACAGCAGCATCTTTATCTTGGGCTTTGTTGTTGACAGGAGATTTTTTTTCTGCTTTCCAGCTAACCGTAATCTGACTTGCGTCTGCATTATCTCTGATCAGATTATTGACTTTAGCTGCTAGTAAGGTGGCTCTCTGAACTGGATTATCGGCAAATTTAGAAGATTTGCTCACATCCTTCACATTTCCCACACTGGCAACCCTTTCTGAATTGCCAGCAGTCTGATTGTAGGAACTCATATCTTTTGTAGTGCTAACTGTTCCTACTTTGGTTTCTGCGCCGGTAACTGGGCTAGAACTGAGAAAAGTCAGAACAGGAATACTGCGGATGTAAAGAGTTGCTGCTTGACGACCTTGAACACTGTGAGCGTAAATTTGTGTATTCGCAGTATCAGGGGTGGTGTTCTGTTTTTCTGTTTGGTATTCTCCTACCTTGACTACATCTACCGCAGCAGATGCTTGGGCAGTGGGAATGTTGTTCTTTGCTGTTTGAGTACGACCCTCTAAAGGTGAACCCACAACAGACAGAAACACAGCGGCAATAGTTAACAAATATCTTTGATTCATGCGTCCGATTTTTTAAAGCGACCTTAGAACTTTGACGTTTTCCAATTTGAGTTTTGAAATATTTGTAAAATAATCAAACCTAAAAGTTGAACTCGTTCCGCTTTCACTTTTTGTTTGTGACTGCAACACAGTAACATGAAGTTTTGGGCTTGGGATCAGGGTTTTACCGTAAGTCTGAGGGGGCTTATCTTTTTCTTTTGGGGTTTTTGTCGTCAAAACCTTTGAAAAATAAGCTTTTTGGTAATGTAACATTTTTTTTCGTTATATAAATAATTTTTCATAGAGCCTATATATTAACTGGGTTTTACACATATCTATCAAATAGTATGCTGATACATTGATGATAAAATACTAATGAAAATGATAAGTAATATTTTTAACTAAAAATCTAATTTATTAAGTAATACATATTTTACTTTATCTGTTGTCAATTAAGTATTAGCACTTAGGAAAATAATGGGATGATAAAAACGTTAAAAATCCAAACAGTAATGATTTTTCGTATTTTTTAGCTATTTTATCAGAATGTATTAAAATACACATGAGTTGATATTGTTAGGGTAAAATTTTTAGTATTTTTTTGTTTTAATTAATTACGTAATAGCATTTAGGAAAAATCAATTTCGTCTTCATAGGTATTTTTTCTGATCAAAAAATAGCCATAATGAGAGAATAAAAAAGCGGTTGTCAGTTTGTAAATATTGTTTTATGAAGTAGCAAAATTTACAATTTAACTCTATTACGTACTCGCTCACCTACCTTACAGGCTATCATCAAGCTATTGGCCCTATGGCAAATTCACAAGAATTAGAAATAACGGCATCACCATTTTTAGAAGTTATCCAAGATTTGCACTCTCAATACAAATCTTTGCAGGAAGGTAAAGTTGCTAACTACATTCCTGAACTAGCAAAAGTAAATCCTAATCTGTTTAGTATATGTATTGCCACTGTTGATGGTCAGATTTATGAAGTAGGTGATTATCAACAATTATTTACCATTCAGTCTATATCGAAAGTATTTGTTTATGGACAAGCTTTAGAAGATCATCATAGGGATTATGTGTTAACTAGGGTAGGAGTAGAACCAACAGGAGAAGCCTTTAACGCTATTATACTTGACGAAAAATCTAAACGACCATATAACCCAATGGTTAATGCTGGTGCTATAGCGACTACCAGTTTAATTAAAGGTAATGGGGCAACAGAAAAACTTAATAGATTATTAGAAATGTACAAGCGTTATATTGGAAGAGATGTATTTGTAGATATTTCTGTATTTACTTCCGAGCGCAGTACAGGACATAGAAACAGGGCTACTGCTCATTTAATGCTTAATTTTGACATGATTGATCAAAATATAGAAGAAGCACTAGATTTATATTTTCAACAATGTTCTGTTTTAGTCAATTGTCGAGATTTAGCGGTAATGGCTGCAACCCTAGCCAATAAAGGAGTTAACCCCATTACTCAAGAAAAAGCAGTAGATAGCAACTATATAAAAGATATATTGAGTGTGATGTACACCTGTGGAATGTATAACTTTGCTGGTGAATGGGCTTATAAAGTGGGAATTCCGGCAAAAAGTGGGGTTTGCGGGGGAATTATTGCCGTTGTTCCTGGACAGATGGGAATTGGTGTTTTCTCACCTCTGCTAGATACACGGGGTAACAGCGTACGGGGTGTTAAAGTATGTGAGGGACTATCCCAACGTTTGGGGTTACACTTATTTGAGTGTGGGAACAATAAGTGAACGTTATCAGTTGATAGAGTTAAAAAATGACAGAAGCTAAAAACGTATTGGGTACAAAATTAGAAGTTTGCTGTACATCTCCCATGACTGGATATTATCGGGATGGGTTTTGTAATACGGGTGGCCAGGATTTTGGGATGCACGTTGTTTGCGCTCAAGTGACAGAGGAATTTTTAGAATATACTAAATTACAAGGTAATGATTTAAGTACACCAGTGCCGCAGTTTAACTTTCCTGGTTTAAAACCTGGTGATGGCTGGTGTTTGTGTGCTGCTAGATGGCAAGAAGCTTTAGAAGCGGGGGTTGCACCTCCAGTAATTTTAGAAGCTACTCATATTAGAGCTTTGGAAGTTTGTAATTTAGAAGATTTGCAAAAACACCGAGTGATTCGTAAGTAGATTAACAGTTCACATTCCCCACTCCGATTGTCATACATCTTGAGTAGTACATAAAAACTAAAATAGAAGTCAATACCTTGTCCAAATGCGAAAAAGTATTGATTCGTGGGTTACGCTGTCGCTTAACCCAATCTTGTATGTTAGAAATACCAAATTTTTCTCATTACTCCAACCTACCCTATCTGTAAATTGCAACCAAAATAAATAATTGGGATGAAGTTCAGTCATATAGTTGTTTAACTTAAAAATGAGACAAAAAGTGATAGGTTCTATAGATAATGATTCTAGGATAACCAAGGCGGTACAAATGTTTGTAAGATTAAATTCCCGTGGTTATTGTTTAGCTTAATGTCTCAATCTAAAGTTAAATGACTATAAAAAAATTGAGGAAATATCACAATGAATATCCCTCAATCTTTTTAGTGTTTATTCAGGTAAGACAAATCATGAAGTTTGACTTATACGATTGGGTTAGTATAACCACTGATATCACTATCGAAGACACTACCAGCACTGACGGTAGCCACGTTTTGGTAATCTCCAATAGTAGTTTCTCCAGCAGTGGAAATATTTAATTTATTCAACTTGAATGAATCATTGCTACCACCAGTGTAAGCAGAAATAACGATTGTATCACCTTTTAAATTGCCGCTATTGAAGTCAGCCCAGCGATCGCTACCATGATTGACAAAGTTATCTTCTTTGACAAAACTGGACAAGAGGCTGTTATTCAAAGCAGAGATATCAGTACCATTGCGATCGCCTATCCAGATGGAGATATCGCTATCAGACTCAACATACTTGAGTAATGCTTTGTCTACGGTGACATCCTGGTCAAATTCAAACAATAGGTAATCAAGGCTACCACCATTATCTACTCGGTGGGAAGAACCACCTTCGTAAGTGTTGGTCACACCTAAACCACCACCATAAAGACCAAGATAACCACTTCTCCAATCACCACCGTTTTTGTTACTGCTAAAAGCACTCACATCAACTGAAATACCACCTTGAGTGAAGGTACGGATGTTACCATTCGCACCAGTTGTATAACTGTTACCAGAGAAGACAAATACTGCATCGGTTGAAGCCGTAGTTACACTCAAATCTTGAGCAGCTTCAGTCGCAGAAGTGTAAGTCCAAGTTTCACCAGCGCTGAGAATACCATCTGAGTTAACATCACTGGATGCAACTAGAGTAGGTGTAAAGTCATCACCAGTATGACCCGCAGTACCGTTGTCATCAGTGACGATAACTTGATTAGCAGTGAAAGCAACGTTACCTGTGTTGCTTACTGTATAAGTAAAGGTCACATTTGCACCAGCCGCAATTTCTGGTAGGTTGTTGAGATCCGTGACATCTATTCCGTTCACGAACTTCTCAATGTCAATACCTGGATTTTGAGGTTCAGGATTTACAGTTGGATTGGTATAACCACTTTGGTCTTGATCACTGACAGAACCAGCGGTTACAGTTCCAATATTGATGTAATTACCGATAGTTGTTTCACCCGGTACAGAAATATCCAGCTTTCTCAACTTAAAGGCATCATCAAGGTCATTACCATCTGTTCTGGCAGCAATCACCAGAGTATCACCAGTTAAATTACCAGCGTTAAAGTCAGCCCAGCGATCGCTACTACCGCCATTGTTATTTTCCTTAGTAAAGCTGTTGAGGATATCGCTGTTCAACAGTGAGATATCAGTTCCATTGCGATCGCCAATCCAGACTGAGATATCGCTATCACCACTAACATAATCAAGGAAGGCTTTGTCTACTATGACATCTTGGTCAAATTCAAACAGAACATAGTCAAGGCTACCGCCATTATCCACTCGGTGAAGAGAACCATCCTCATTCCGGTTGGTAACACCTAAACCACCACCATAAGCTCCCAGGTAAGCTGTTTTCCAGTCCCCTCCGCTCTGGTTACTGCTGAATGCGCTGACATCAACAGAGACACCATCTTGAGTAAAGGTACGGACATTTCCGTAACTACCCGTTGTGTAACTATTACCTGTGAGGTTGAAGAGGATGTCTTGAGAACTGGTGCTAGTAATTAAATTTTGAGCTATTCCTGTCTGTTGGTAAGTCCACATCTCACCAGGAGCTAAGATGTTATCACCATCTCCTTGGTTAATGATGTTGGTAATTGTGCCTTCTAGGTCGTCAGTTACCACAATGTCACTTTTAGCAAAAGCAACATTACCTGTGTTGGTCACTTCATAAGTCCAAGTCACTGTTTGACCCGCAGCGATTTCTGGTGCTAAATCTGGAGTATCAGCATCTACACCGTTGGTGAACTTCTCGATGTCAATGCCTGGATTTTGAGGTTCAGGATTAACGTAATTTGCAGCGTCCTCATCACTGACATTCCCAGCAGTTACAGTACCAATATTGGTGTAAAGACCAGTTTCTGTCGTTGTCTCGATGCTATCAAAATCAAGGCTAGAGACAGAACCACTGCCCGTAAATTTAACCTTTAACTCAACGACATCGGTATCATTAATGGTTAAGGTTTGGAAACTGTTATCACCAACTCCAGGAATATGGGTAATGGTTTCATTGCCATTAGCATCAGTGGTGTAGACTTTACCGCCATTTTCCTCAATATCCACAAAACTGAGGGAGTTGATATTAACTGCGTTATCAAAGGTAAAGATTATAGTCCCACCACCAGCATTGTCGTCAGGGTCAGAACTGTCACCATCTTCAGAAATGATCAAGATATTGCCTTGTGCTGTGGTGTTATTCGGACCATAACCAGGAGTTCTCAGGTCATGATCTCCACCTGTAGGATTAGCACTATCAAAGATCATCGCTTGATTTGAACCGCCAGTCGCGGAAATGGTTACACCGAGACTTGCGTACTCATTATCAATCACAGTACCAGCCGCGAAGCCTTCAAAGTCAATCACATGATTGGTTGTGGTTGTGGTGCTGGCTGATAAATCCTCAGCAGCTACTGTTTTGGTGTAGTTCCAAGTTTCACCACTATCTAGTTGATTATTTTGGTTAGCATCGCCTGTGTTAAAGCCATTTAGTAACACTTGGTCAGGAGTGAAATCGTCACTTGTATCGCCAGGAGTACCATTATCATCAGCAACAATTACTTCATTCGCTGCAAATGAGACGTTACCAGTATTAGTTACCTGATATGTAAATACAGCATTATCACCAGGGGCAATTTCAACCGCTTCAGCAGCGGTATCTGCGTCTGCACCATTGACAAATTTCTCAATATCAATACCAGGATTGAGTTGAATCAAACCTGCATCTATGGTGAGATTGTTTTCTCCACTAGCAAGGGTGACTATTTGTGATTCACCTGTAGCAATATCCGCATCACTATCAACTCCATCATCACTACCTGCATTTTGTTGAGTGAAGTTGAAACCTGCTGGTTGAGAGAAGGTGACTTGATATTCTTCTCCAGGATTGAGGTTGGTGAATTGATAGTTCCCGTTAGCATCGGTGGTTGTGGTTTCTGTGGTGTCATCTCCAGTACCGATAACTCCATCTGCACCACCACCTGTTAAGGTGACTTGTACACCGCTTACTCCTGTTTCTCCTGCATCTTGAACACCGTTGGCGTTGTTATCTAACCAAACTCTGTCTCCTAATGATGCTGTTCTGATTAATCCTGCATCTAGGGTGTCGTTAAATTCTCCACTTGTCAGGGTAACTGTTTGGGTTAATCCACCGACTGCATCACTATCAGTTGCATCGTCTCCAATGTTGGCTTTTGTGAAGTCATAACCTGCTGGAGGTACAAACTGTACTTGATAATCTCCTGGGATTAAACCTGTGAACTCATAACCACCGTTAGCATCTGTTGTGGTGGTAGCGACTACATCACCGTTGCTATCTAAGAGATTGACGGTGACTCCACCAATTCCTGGTTCTCCTGCATCTTGAGTTCCATCTCCATCGCTGTCTTCAAATACGAAGTCTCCCAAACTTGCTGGTTGATAGATACCTGCATCTATGGTGGGGTTATTCTCACCGGAAGCAAGGGTAACTATTTGGGATTCACCTGTAGCAATATCCGCATCACTATCAACTCCATCATCACTACCTGCATTTTGTTGAGTGAAGTTGAAACCTGCTGGTTGAGAGAAGGTGACTTGATATTCTTCTCCAGGATTGAGGTTGGTGAATTGATAGTTCCCGTTAGCATCGGTGGTTGTGGTTTCTGTGGTGTCATCTCCAGTACCGATAACTCCATCTGCACCACCACCTGTTAAGGTGACTTGTACACCGCTTACTCCTGTTTCTCCTGCATCTTGAACACCGTTGGCGTTGTTATCTAACCAAACTCTGTCTCCTAATGATGCTGTTCTGATTAATCCTGCATCTAGGGTGTCGTTAAATTCTCCACTTGTCAGGGTAACTGTTTGGGTTAATCCACCGACTGCATCACTATCAGTTGCATCGTCTCCAATGTTGGCTTTTGTGAAGTCATAACCTGCTGGAGGTACAAACTGTACTTGATAATCTCCTGGGATTAAACCTGTGAACTCATAACCACCGTTAGCATCTGTTGTGGTGGTAGCGACTACATCACCGTTAGTATCTAAGAGATTGACGGTGACTCCACCAATTCCTGTTTCTCCTGCGTCTTGAGTTCCATCTCCATCGCTGTCTTCAAATACGAAGTTTCCTAAACTTGCTGGTTGGTAAAGACTTGTCAATTCGACAGCAGCAATGGTTATTTGTCCATCTGGTATACCATCAGTTGGAATATTATCGGGTACAATAATGACGGCTATCTTGTCACCAACTTGAGGGATAAAATCACCATGCTGATCGGCTTGTGTAACAATTTCCTGTACATGAGTGGTGCTGAAGCCACCATACATATCCTTCCAAATACTCTGTCTTGTTGCGCTGATGTAATCATCGGCAGAAATGCTCTTGTCATCAACTAGAACCCAAATTGCGGCTTGGATATCAAAGGCACTATATCCTTGATCAAGGAAATTTTGCTGGTTGTTAATTAGCCAATTAACCTTGCCTAAATCCTGGGGGTTTGTTGTGAAAGCACCTAAACCTAAATTATCATTGAGAATATCCGTGTCATAGCTGGAATATACGGAAGCCGTAAACTCTCCCCTCGTCCTCTCGGTAAATGTTCCCCCCGAAACACTTGGTAATCTGACACCAGTATCGTTAGTGTCACCATCACCATTATAATCAATTGATGTGGATAAAGATGTTTCATAATCAATACAATAGGTATCAAAAGAACCAGTAAGAGTCCCGTCAGTAGGATCAGTAATTTTGATATCAAAAAAGCTGGGGTTGCCTAATGCTATCTCCAGGTTGGGATCTTGGGGTCCACCGTTGGAAATGTTTCTTTGGATAGCCTTCACAGTAACTTGCCGACGCAAAATGCTGCTTAGTCCTTGAATTGTACTGAGAGTTTGTGTAATGTCAGTCATTGGTTATACCTTACAGTGAGTGAAAAGAAAAATTGGATGAAATAGATGAAATATAAGAGTAAGCTTTATTGAGGGTAAGAAAGTCTAGCAACTGATTTCAGGTGTTATGGGGTTTAAAAAATCAAGGGTTGGTTGCTTAATGAGTGAAATGAAATTTGCACTGCATAGATAAAGGATATTTATCCAAAAACTGATGACGGTGACAGATCCAAATATCTCACCGCCATTGGTTTCAACCTCGATTATTCAGCTTTTTGGGAATCTGCACGCTTTTTAGCAAGCAGTCCACCACCAGCAAATGCAATCAGACCAAAAACAGTCATGGGTTCAGGTACTGTTACTACGTCTGGTGTGAAATCGTCCTCATTATCAACAATAGCTAAAGCAGGTAGAGATAAAGTAGCAGCTAAAGCGATCGCAGCAGAGGCTACAAATAAAGTCTTTTTCAACATAAATACTCCAGAAAATTTACTTCAAAGTGTTATCAGAACTAAAAGTTTAACTCTTCTCAAGCCAGTAAATTTATCTACTCAAGTTCTTAAAGCAGAAATCCTAAAACCTGATTAAGTTATACCTTGAGTAAATACTACGTTAAATTACTGTTACTGAAAACTACTAAAAATTATTTTTACTAAATCTTTAATCTAATAAGTAAGATTACTGTTGGTAAATTTGGATTATTAAGGCTTATTTAAGCTCCTAATCTGCGGTTTTCTTGTTCAGGAAAGTTTTGAGATCAAGCTGTTTAGTTGCAGCTTACTATCTTTCATTTCTATATCAGATGGAATTTCAATACGGGAAAAACTATCTTCAAATTTTGTATTAACTTCATATAAACTTTACACTTTTCCTACTATTTATTTTGGCAAACATTATTACCATATCCAACCTTTACTACTTCTTGAAGCATTGAACACGAGGATGTGTAATTTACTTATGCTAAAGTTTTATCAATACTTTTCCGCTCAAATAGATTCTCATCAACTGTAATAAACCAGTAAGTATACTAATCACTCATTGGTCATGATAGGTTCTAATGTTGCCATTTCTGTGATCAGATGTTTATTCATCCAATTACTTAAATCAATGAGAACTTCTTGATAATTAAGATCACAGTGTAGATCGTGATAAGCTTCAGGATATTCAATACGCAACTTATCTGGATAATTTATGCGTTGATAAAAAATTTTACTGCCTTCTGGCAATACAATTCTATCAGCACCACCATGTAAAATTAATAAAGGTGCTTGCCATTCTTGGGCATGAGTTTGAATCCACTTCAATGTAGCAAAAAATTCTGTAGAAAACCGGGCTGTAGCACGGGTATGACGTAAGGGATCTTGCACGTATGCAGCTATAACTTGAGGATCTCTTGAACCTGCCGTCATATCTAAACCAGTGTTTAAAGAAAAACGCGGCCATACTTGCGAGAGCATTTTTCCTAACAACACACGTACAAGAGATACTTTTACTTCTCCAACACTAGGTGCAACAGCAATTACACCTTGTAATGCAGAGTTATCTTCTGGATAACGCAAAATATATTCTAAAACAATCATTCCCCCCATACTATGTCCAAATAGAAAAATCGGACATTCTGGGTTTTGTTGTCTGATCATTTTCACAAAGTTTCGGACATCATCCCGATATTCAGCCCAGGCATTTATGTAACCTCTTTGACCTGGTGAGTTGCCATGACCACGTAAATCTAAAGCATACACACTATATTTTTGTGGTAATAAATGCTCAATTATATTTCCGTATAGTCCACTATGTCCTCCTAGTCCGTGTATCAAAACTAATATCCCTTTGACTTTTCCGTCTGGATTCCAGTTTTGATAATATAAGTCTAGTCCCCCAACACCTTTAAGTGTGCCTACGCTGTGGTAAGTAGTCATGATTCTTTTTTTACGTGATTTCCCAGCAAGCTATGATCTTATCAAGGTACATTGTAAAGAAAATATCTTCTAATTGTGAAAATACAGCAGTTTCCGGTGTTATGAAGTACATATCAAGCGGGCATCTTGCCCGCTAAACTTATACAAATTAAATGCACAGCAGCTTATTACTATTCATTACTAGCTATTCCCTGATCATTATTTTGTATTGCTGTTTTAACTAAATATCCTTTTAAATAAAAACCACCCCAGACAAATAGGATAATTGTTAATGTCCCAAAAGCCAATATATTAGGTAGCCAAAATACTACTTCTATATGATTTAAATTCCCTGCTTTTAGTTTCCATATCCATTGTTGTCTGGTTTTTTCTGGTTGGATCGAATATTCTGTTTTTTGAATGTTCTTAATTCCCCAAGGTGTTTGTAAACTAAAGTCTAAGTTGAGAACTGATTTACTAGAGGATAAGTTATTTTCTTTGCTGGTGAGTGCAGCAAGAGAACGCAAATCTGTGTCATAAGTTAAATGGTGTCTGGATAAAAATATAAAGTTATTATCCTGGACAATTAATTTTGAAGAAATTTGCTGTAATTCTGTGTTACTTTCAATTTTTTCAGCTTGTTTATCTTGGCTATAGTTGTTAAAAAATAAATTAAACTTTTCTTGTAATTCTCTGCTGTTAGTAAAGGGAATTTTAACGATAATTTCTGTTGGGGAAATGCGCTGTGCTGATCCTTGTAATTTTTTGCTTTGGCGTTCTATACTTTTTAACCATTCTGAAATGTAGTTACCGCTAAAACTTGATAGGTTTTCCGACAGTTGAATATGTTGTATTAATTCACCACTATTTGTATTATTAAAATTGATACCTAAATCATATTTTACGCAGCCAGATAGTGTTAATGTTGTGATGATAAACAATAGCAATATTGGCTTTTTTAGATAGTGTATAAATATCTTTTTTAAATATAAATTAGTTTTTTTTAGAGATAATAATTTTGCTAGATTAAATGAATTGATACCCATTGATTTTATTCTCCATGATTTTATTTACTATCAACAATGATCTTTTTATAAACTTAACCAAACTAGATAAGAAATTGTGCCAGTAACAACTATTAATGCTAACCAAATAAAACTATTATCTTTAGTATTAACTTGGCTCAAATCAACATATTCTGGTTCTTTTGGCTTGGGTTTTGATGTTGATTTTGCGGTTTTGGCAGTGATAATTGTTTTTGATTTGTTGTCAGACATTGCCCCAAAGTCAGGAATTTCTGTCATCCACTCTTTTGGTCTTTTCAGTTTAGGTGCTTTTAAAATATAAACTAACCGCTTTGCTTGTAATCTGGTTTCATAGTGGGGATGACGGGAGAGTTGTTGACAAAGGGTGATTGCATCTTCTGAACGTCCGGCAGCTTCGTAAGCATTGACTAACCAAATATCTACTTCTCCGGCAAAGCGCGTATTTTTGGCTAATAATGCACTGGCTTTTTCTAAATTATCTACCGATTCTCGATATTTACCATTTTCAAAGGCGGTTTTACCAGCTATGTAACGATTTTTAGCAATTTCTAAACTTTCTGTCATTGGTCATTGGTTATTAGTCATTGGTTATTGGTCATTGGTTCTTTTTGCTCAATTACCAATCACCAATTACCAAGTTATCATTTAAACTGAGAACCTAAAATCATTGTACCAATCCCGATATCTGTAAAGATTTCTAACAGTAGGGCGTGGGGAATGCGGCCATCAATGATATGTGCGGCTTTGACTCCTTGGGCAAGCGATCGCACACAACAGGTTACTTTAGGAATCATACCGCCACTAACTATACCATCGTTAATTAATTGACGTGCTTCGGGAATATCTACTTTAGGAATTAAGGTAGACGGGTCTTTATAATCTTTTAATATACCCCTGGTATCTGTTAATAAAATGAGCTTTTCTGCTCCTAATGCAGCCGCTATTTCTCCAGCTACGGTATCAGCATTAATATTGTAGGCCTGTCCTTGTTCATCAGCCGCAACGCTGGAAACTACGGGAATATAACCATTACTAGACAAGGTTTCTAAAATTTTGATGTTGACATTACTGACTTCTCCCACAAAGCCAATTCCTTCATCACCTTGAGGACGAGAGGTAATTAAATTACCATCTTTACCGCACAGTCCTACAGCCATACCTCCAGCTTGGTTAATCAGAGAAACAATTTCTTTGTTAACCCGGCCAACTAATACCATTTCGACTACGTCCATTGTAGGGGCATCGGTGACGCGCAAACCATTCTTAAATTGAGCTTCTATTCCTAGTTTACCCAACCAACTGTTAATTTCTGGTCCGCCACCATGTACTAGAATTGGTCGCAGTCCTACACAGGATAAAAATACGATGTCACGAATAACTTTATCTTTGAGGTTGCTATCTTTCATAGCTGCACCTCCGTATTTAACCACGACAGTACGACCTGCAAATTTCTGAATGTATGGTAGTGCCTCACTCAGTATTTCTACGCGATTAGCTTCTGTTTGTCTAATATATTCGGTATCGTTAATCATTTTCAAAATTTTCCAATATTTTCCAATTTTAAGTTTTTGAGTTTTCAGGACTTTGGGTTCAGATTATCTTAAAACTGAGACACCTAAAGATTGTTAACACTATCACTTGCCATAGCAACTTAGTATCATAAAATTGCCAGCATTCAGCGGTTAGCTTGCAAGCATTGACTGAATTCTAGTAAAATTACTTCAGATCAGTTTTGTGATGGAGTATCTTGAGTTTTTAGAACTGTAGGAATTCTTGATACTATCCGTGTTGCAATTTGCTCTGGTGTTTCTACTTCAGTAATCGGAATATGTAGGTCAGCTTGGGAGTAGAGGGGTTGACGTTGTTCTAAAAGCGATCGCAATTTAGCTTCAGGATCAGGATCTTGTAAAAGTGGTCTGGTTTGATCTTCTGCTAACCGTTGTAATAGTATTTTTACTGGTACATCAAGCCAAACAATTAACCCGTGATGTAAATAACTCCAGTTTTCTTGTTTGAGGACAATACCACCACCAGTAGCTATGGTTAATTTAGTATAAGCACAAACTTGAGCTAATATATTACTTTCTAACTGCCTAAATTCAGCTTCGCCTTCATCAGCAAATATTTGATTAATAGATTTACCAGCGGCTTCAATTATAATATTATCAGTATCTACAAATCCATAACCAAGCTCTTGTGCAAGTAAACGTCCTACTGTGCTTTTACCCGCGCCCATCATGCCAATTAAATACAGGTTAACCCCTTGTAATAAGTTGTTCATTGCCACTAAATTTTCTAATCACCAACAACTAACTTTACTCTAAATTAAGACTTATTGAGTTCTTAATTACTCTTTTTTTGTAGGTCTTTTTTTAATTGTGACATTAAAGCTGGATCATTTATCAATAAATTATTCTCTGTTTCTGTAGTAAATTGTAAATCTTTTTCTTGCAATCCTTCAAGAATATATTCTTTCCAAATTTTACTAGGAGATATATTAGCTGACTTGATATCTATAAATGATCTTTGCTGGAGCAATTCCAAACTTTCTAAAATTAATCTTGACCCTGTTTTTGGTAAATGTCCTGGTAAAACATTACTTGTAAAAGTCAATACAGCAGTTAAATCTGGATGCAAGACCAACCAATACATAATATACTTTTCCAAGTCAGATAAGCAATTAAACTGTTGCTCTAAAATTCTGCGAATATCACCAAAAATGAGAGTTCCCTGTTCTAAAAATTGATAAATATTACCACCAAATAAATTTTTAATTGTGGTGGCGACTAATTTTAAAAATAATGGATGTCCATTATAGGCATCAATTAATATATTCGTATCTGTATAATCTAAGGTTGTTAATCCTTTATTTTCTAGTATCAGGAAACTTTCTGTTGTACTTAAACCATCTAAATTTAATGATCTAACTGGTAGCTTTTCTCCTTCAATTTCTGCAAGTTCTGGTGGCTTTTCCCGACTGGTAATTAATAAACAACTTTGATGTTGACAATTCCCAACTCTTGTGATTAACTCACCATAACCTTGATAACCTGTGCAATATTGAATTTGTGAGTGTTGATCAAGTTTTTTGGTTTTAAGCACCTGGGAATTATTATATAAAATTGCGTTAAAATCATCTAAAACTATCAGACAGCGGACTTGACGTAAGCTATCAATTAATTGGGAAATTCTATGATTTAATGTGATTGTCTCGTCTATTTCTGCTGTTGGTGATAATATCTGCATCAGATCAGTTAACAACATATCTATAGATGGAAATAGATGCAGCGATCGCCAAATTACATATTCAAATTGATCTTGAATTTCCTGAGCTAATTTAATAGAAAAAGTAGTTTTTCCAATTCCTCCCATACCTAAAACTGCTACTAATCTACAGTCCTGTTGTAAAATCCATTCTGAGACTGTGGTTAACTCCGTATTCCGTCCATGGAAGCTACTCACATCTACTGCTTCACCCCAGTCTTGAAACCTCTTTGACTCAGTTGGGAAAGTGTCCAGTTCTAGCTTTGTGGAATTTTTAATGAGTGAATTTACTTGCTGTGCATAAAAAAAGTTTTTCTTATACCCTGCATTTTCTAATAAATGGGTGACATGACTCCAATTTTTTAACTTGACTGAATATCCTAATTGGTTAGTCAGCATCTCTTCTATATACTTATATATTCCATTAGAAAGATAAACCCTGACGGTGCTACTATTGCGGCTATGGTAAACCCTTTTAGCTATTTCCGCAGGACTACAACCGCAAAGCAAACCTCTGAGTAATTTCTTTTCTACAGGTGTCAAAGCTTTTCGTTTTGCAGAAGCTAAGTCTAGATACAATTTTTCTAACTCCCAATTTTTTTGAGCTTCTATAAATTCTTCTTCTTGAAGTTGAAAATCTGCTACTGACATTATTGCTAGTAAGGTATTTACATTTTTATTAACGATATACTAACGTTGTTTCCGTAAAGTCCGAATAAACTAACAGTAAAGTTATAACGAATTTTATAACACTTGTTAGGTGATTTTTCAGTAACTACTTAGGTATGCTAATAGTTAACAGAAATTTCATATAACTTCTTGGAAACTTTAAAAAAGAAAACCCAGTCAATAACAGAAAGTTGATTTGAAATTGTTGTTTAGACAGTGTTTGCGCTGTATCCAAGACAACATTTCATAGATAAATTCCACTTTTTGGTTAACTCAAACCTAAAAATGTTATACACGCAAACAAGTCTGAGTATATGTAGTTTCCACTTTTTTAAAACTAACTTTTCTGAAAACTCACTGGATATGTGAAGGGTGTCACCGATAATGAGAATTAAAAACGTTGTAGAAACAGCTTTAAAAACGGGTTATTTAACTATCCAAGCAGAAAACCAACTCAGAAAGCTTCTAGCAACTCAATACGACTTTGAAGATTTAAATGCTTTTATGTCCTTACAAGAAGCGGCAATGATGGGTAGTGTCAAGCAGGAATCAAGAGAATTATTTCAAGGTAAGTCGGCTGAGAAAACTTTAGTATTGGTAAACTTCGCCGAATTTATAGACAAATATAGTCATCTATAGTCATTAATCACACAGAAGTCAGCTAAAATAACTCATATAGACTTTCTTGTGCAAAGGGAACTGAGCAAGAATTTTGTATATTATCAGCCCGAAGATATGATAGTATATATGGGCGAATATTTCCAGAAACCAGTTAGTGTATGCAAGTAGTAGAGCGGCATATCATTCAAAGAAATCATCCCCATTATCAGGAGATTGATAAATTGTGTTTTGCTGCCAAAAACCTCTACAATTATGCTAACTTTCACATTCGCCAAAGTTTCATCTTTGCTCAAAAATACCTCGATTACAATTGTTTAGCAAAACAATTAAAAGGGACAGAACCATACCAGGCCTTACCAGCCAAAGTTGCCCAACAAGTATTATTAGGATTACATCGCAACTGGTTAAGTTTTTTTGCAGCAATTAAAGCTTATGCAGAAGATAAATCCAAATTTTTAGGTAGACCGAAATTACCTAAATATAAACACAAAGAAAAAGGTAGACATTTATTAGTTTATACAGCCCAAGCAGTGAGTAAACCCAAAATGAAATCTGGGTTGATTCATCTGTCACAAACACAGATTCACATTCCTACAAAAGTAGATTATTGTTATCTAAATCAAGTAAGAATTGTCCCCAAGATTGACCATTATGTAGTAGAAGTTGTCTATGAAAAAGAGGAAACAGATTATGGTTTAGACCCTAATTCCATAGCAGCGATTGATTTAGGCATAGATAATCTAGCAACTTTAACATCAAACCAGCCGGGATTTACACCAGTTCTGGTTTCCGGGCGGATTATCAAATCAATTAATCGTTATTACAATCAAAGAAAAGCTCAATTACAATCTTTACTACCAAATCATCAAAAGACATCTAAACGACTACAAAGTTTAACTAAAAAACGGAATTTTCAAGTTGATGATTATCTGCATAAAGCCAGTCGCTTAATTATTGACCATTTAGTAAAGTGTGGGATTGGAACTTTAGTAATAGGTCAAAATTCCTTGTGGAAACAGAATGTGAATTTGGGCAGTAGAAATAATCAAAACTTTGTTTGTATTCCCCATACTCGATTTGTACATCAGTTGAGTTATAAAGCGAAATTAGTGGGGATAAATGTATTGGTCTCTGAGGAGTCTTACACTAGTGTAGCTTCTTTTTTAGACCAAGATGTGATTCCTACTTATGGCAAAGTTGACTCGAAAGAAGTTAAATTTAGTGGTCGCAGAATCAAAACTAAACTTTATAGAGCAGGTAATGGTTTATTGATTCATGCTGATGTCAATGGTAGTTTGAATATTTTACGAAAAGTAGTCCCGACAGCATTTAGTCTAGGGATAGAGGGCGTTGTAGTTCGCCCTGTCGGGGTTATTCCCGGCAAACGAAAGGCATGAGATATTTGTCTATGTTTTTTGGAACTATGTAGCTAACACCAAAATGTAACCTTTTTTGGTTTAAAGTTTAGCGACTTGGATTTTTGTGATCATCTTCTAAATCATCATCTTCAAAAAAATCCCAATCATCATCACTATATTGATCATCATCACTTTGATTGGTAGTAGAGGACGGATAAGGAGGAATAATTACTCGATAATCAGCATCATAAACCGATTCAGTTTTGCCCACACCCGTATTTTTGGGTGTTTGGGAATTGTAGGAATAAACTGAGTCCGAGCGGGCAGAATTTTTAGATGTTGTTTTGTCTGGGGTAGTTTGTGGTTGTGTTACCTGTCTTGTTTCCTCAAAATCCCAGTCATCTGCTTGATTATCATCCAGATCCCAATCATCAAAATCATCATCTTCACCATCATCATTTTTACCCACAGATGCTTGTGAACTGGAAGAACTAGGGATATTTTCTGCTCTGGTATTCCTGTTAACACGGGGTGGTTTTGCGGTTGACTTAAATGAGGTAGATGATGATTGTGCAGGAACAGAAAGATTATTAGTAAGTTTAAATAGGATAGAAACCAAAAAAGAGGTTAAACCACCAGCAGTAATACTCAGTAAAATCCATAAAGCTAGTGGTAATGGTCGTGTCCGCATCCCCAAAAATACTAACGGGAGTGCAGGAGATAAGTTTTGAACTAATAAAATTATTAGTCCTACCAGCACCACTGCTAATAAAGTTAAGCGAATTCCAGGCATTTTGATCAGTGAATAGGTAACAGGTAACAGGTGACAGGTGCTACGCTACGGTAACAGGTGACAGGTGACAGAGCTATAAGTCTTTCAGTGTCTAAGTTTTAGTTCTGCTTAATTTCCTAACCATCTTGTCCATTGCTATAACTGATTTAAATATGTCCTTCCCAGCGTTGGATTGGGATACAGTCAATATCTAATTGATCTAAAGCACGAGCAACGACAAAATCCACTAAGTCTTCAATAGTTTGGGGGTTGTGATACCAAGCGGGGATAGCGGGAACAACTCTCACTCCTGTTTCGGCTAAGGTGGTTAAATTCCTGAGATGAATCAGGCTAAAAGGGGTTTCTCTGGGAACGATTACTAATTTACGCCCTTCTTTGATTTGTACATCTGCTGACCGTTCTAGTAGGTCTGAACTCAAGCCTCCAGCTAGTTTAGCGACTGTACTCATACTACAGGGCATGATTATCATCCCCAAAGTTTTAAAAGAACCGCTGGCAATACCAGCACCGACATCACCCCAAGGATGACAACGTAGTTGGCCTAGTTGGGGTACTGCTGCTTGAGTGCGCCAAAATTCTTCTTGGGCTAAGGGTTCTGATGGCATACGGATATTTTGTTCTGCTTGCCAAACCATGTAAGTTGATTTAGAAGCCACCAGTTCTATTTTATAATCTGCTGCCAAAAGAAATTTAAGAGCGCGAACGGCGTAGATCAGGCCGGATGCGCCTGATACGCCTAAAATAAGTGGTTTGTTGTTATTGGACACAAAATTAATTGGGTTTACTCTTCCTCACTATATGAATCTACTTCAAAAGATGGAATGCGATTTGATAAATACATATCTGAGGTATCTTCATTTTCTGTATTCACTCCCATGCCTTTCATCATGCCATCTGCGCCAACAGTTACTAGGTCAATTTGCTGACGATAGTAGTCTACGCTTTTTACTTGTACAGATACGCGATCGCCTAAACGATAGGAAGCGCGATTTTTGCGCCCAAATAAAGCTTGCTGTCTAGCACGATATTCATACCAGTCATCTTTAAGGGAACTAACGTGTACTAATCCTTCTACCCGTAAAGGTGTAGTTAGTTGTGAGCCAATTTCTGATTCTGTGGCCGGAACTTCTATTTCCACAAAGAAACCGTAGGACTGAACCCCTGTAATGACACCAGGGAAGATTTGACCGATCCGCTGTTTCATTAGTTGGGCTTTTTGCAATCCGGCTAAATCAGCTTCAGCTTCTTGAACTTCTTTTTCTCTATCGTTAATTTGAATGAGCATCCGAGTTAAATCGCTTTGCAATTCCTGTTGTAGTTCTGGTGGTAGAACATTCCAGTTAATTTCCAGATGAGAAGCAGAATGGCGCAGGTTGACACGCTCTTTTACACGGGTGGTGCGGCGATCGCGTCCGTATTCTAGGAGAATATGATATACCCTTTGTATGAGTAAATCTGGATAACGGCGTAAAGGTGAACTACCGTGAGTGTATTGTGGTAGTGCTAATCCAAAGTGAGATCCTTTAACAGTGCTGTATAAAGCCGGTTTAAGAGTGTCTTGTAAAAGATAAGTGAGAACTTGTTCAGATGATGATTCAGAAAAGACAGTGGTGAGTTGTTGATAATCTAGGGGTTGGATGTCTAATTCTGGATCAAGTGTCAACTCTACACCTAAATTAATTGCCAGTTTCAGCATTTCCTGAACGTCTTCAGGATCGGGTGTACCTTGAACTCGCCAAATAGCAGGAATTCCCAAACTGCTGAGATGATCAGCCATTAACTCATTGACTAACAAAATAAATTCCGTTAGGAAAGATCGCACGGATGAGTCATCTAGTACCACAGCCCCCATAATTCCCTCGTCATTGTAAGGGTTTTGGCTTGGTGGTAAATTTAACTGCAAGCTACCACGGGATAGACGGGCTTGTTTAGCGGCTGTGGATAAACTAGCTAAATCATTTAATATTTCGATAGTTTCGGCTGATGCTTTTGAAGATTCACCTTTAAGAATTGCTTCTGCTTGATCTTTGCTAACCCTTGTGTCTACATTGATCACACTGGGTTTAATTTCCCACTCAATCACTTCTCCGAGTTTGGGATCAATGGTAATGACAAAGGATAAAGCTAGGCGATCGCTACCTGGGACTAAAGAACAACGTTCTCCCACAGCATCAGGTAACATAGGTAGAATCAAATCCCCCAGATATACTGATCTACCCCGTTTAAGTGCTTCCCGATCTAATATCTCATCTGCTTGGATGTAGTGAGATAAATCTGTAACATGAACAATGAGTTGCCAAGGTTGGTTGGAGTGTTTTTCCAAGCTAAAAGCATTTTCCACCACTCGATCATCACCATTTACCCCTTCTATGGTTAGGGTAAACAAATTCCGTAAATCTTCGCGGCTTTTCAAATCTGCTTTCAGTAACCTTTTTGGTAATTTAGCAGCGGCATCCAGTACATTTTCGGAGAAAGTCCGAGCTAGATCATGTTTACAAGTTACCAAATCTATATCTGCCGCAGCTTCAGCATCACTACCCAGAATTTGTACTACCTGCCCCAAGGGTGGATACTGTGCCAAAGGATAACGTAGAACTTCCACATGAGCTAAGTGATCGATAGCTTCCTCTAGTGTGATCCCATTGGTGAGTAGTTTTAATTCAAACAGCAAACGATCATCTAAAGGTACAGCACGGAAACCCCCTTCTACTTGCTTAATCCGTGCTAGTAAAGTGTGATTAGAACGCTCCAAAATCAACTTTACTTCCCCTTCTGGAGAACGTCGGCGACTACCTTCTTTTAAAACTCTGACCAAAACGCGATCGCCATTCCAAGCATTACTGAGATGACTTTCCCGGATATAAATATCTTCAGACCCTTCTGTATCTTGAATCGCAAAGCAGAAACCCTTACTTGAACAGCGCAGTTTTGCCTCAATTAGTCCCTCTTCTGATACACGACGATATTTACCCCGCTCTTTAACTAGCAAGCCAATTTTTTCTAGCACCTCCAAAGCAATGTGAAGTTTTTCTAAACTGTCTTCATCCTCACAACCCAGTTTTTTTTCCAGAACTTTACGAGCCACCAATTTATCATCAGTAAAATTGGCTAGGAGTGTAGCGATTGAAAATTCCATGCAGTGAACCGACCTTTGGTCAAAACATCATTTTTTGTGTAATCTGGTTCTCCCCTGTATATCCTCACAGCCTACAGACACTTGTTGCTAACGAATTACCCGTTTGCTATAGCCTCTCGTAGAGAAGACAAGGCTGCTAAAGTTGCTGTCAGAGAAAGTCTCTGTTGGGACTTCTCGCTGTTGGGACTTCTCACTACTTAGACTTCTCGCTGCACAATATTCTCAGAATTTACCTGGGTTAAACTTTCTGCACCTAAGCAATCTTATAAAGCACCCCTGATACTTGATGTCTACCTGATAATTACGCAATTGGTTGTTGAGAGATTTAGTTTAGAGAACTTTTGATTTCACCAATAGCTGATACACAAGGTAAGAAACAGGTGTCGGATTGTTTAGATTTCAGCAGTTACTACCATAGGAATCTGAGTTTTAACTGGGAGAAATTGCTGATAAACTTAATTTGCCCATTTGTAGAATCGGTAACAATTAAGTCGGCAGCTACACAAGCAATGAGAGTGAACCTTATCTTTATATTGTAGATTTAGAGCGCACTTCCAGAAAATACTTCTAGATGTCTGTTTGGGTAATTAGTATAGCATTGAAAGGAAGAACACCCTGAGAAATTAAGCAATAGCTAAAATTTTCTGCCCCTTAGATTATGCAAAAATTAGCTGCTGCTACAATCGTGATTGACAATCATAGCTTAAAAAGTACCTGGAAATTCTATCAAGTACAAATAATTAAACAGATTAAGATTGGTGACAATATGATGTTAGCTCAATTCTAGAGCTTGTATCCCAACGGCATTGTTATTTCCGAATTAATACAGATTTTTTAAGGTAAATATAGGTAAATATATTTACTGTCCGTGTTAGTTTACAAGTTGAAGGTGTTACTCGTGCCACTGGTATGGCAGGAGCAGATACTATAGAAGTGGCTGAAGACCAAGCAAGAAATCGGGCGTTAATGGTTTTAGAAGTCGGTAATACGTACGGAAGCGAAAGCGGAATTTACCCCAAAAGCACCTATAAATACTGCAAATATTCCCCATGAATCTATGCCTGTCTCCAGTCACAGGGAGGTATTACCACAACCTGTAATTGAACAGAATAGCAATATTAGTAACCCAGATAATGGTGACGTTTTAACTCCCAGTTTTGCGGAAACCGCTACTAAAAAAGAAGAACCAGAGATTTCTACACCTCAGTTAGAAATGGTATCTAGTCGAGAACCTGAACCCCAAGTTTTGCCGGAAATTCCCACCAATCATCCTAGTCAGGAGTCAGAAAAGTATCTGATTTTGCAGGTCTTGTGCTACACTCTTTGTATTGTATGTAATATAGCAAGGAACGAGTTAGTTAGGACATAATCCTGTAAGGGAAAAATGTCCTAATCAACTCGTACTCTGCTATATCGAACTTAGGAACAATAATGGTTAATGAATATAGTGGAATAACTGATTATTACGATCTTCTGGTCATGTCTGGTTATTACAATTACCAGAAAATAGCATCGGAAGTATACTCAATCATAGGTAGTGGTTGTCGAATTCTAGAGTTAGGAGTAGGAACAGGATTACTTGTACAAGAGTACATGAAAATTGATCCAAATTGTGAGTTTACAGGTGTTGATATTACACAATCAATGATTGAAATCGCTCAGAAACGTTTGGGAAATGGTGTCACATTGATTCAAGGTGATGCCAAAACTATGCAATTAAATATGACTTTCGATGCGGTTATATCTAATGGGGGTGTATGGCTATTCCTTGATTGGGGCGATCGCTGGGAATTAGCCAGTCATATTCCCAATCTTGAATCTAACTATCATAGCTTGAAAAACTTAGCTTGCCACTTACGAGCAGGGGGATTATTTGTATTAAATCTCCAAAAACCTGGAGTAAACATGGAAAAATCTTTACCTGACGGTATTGTTTATTCACAAATCATTGAAGAATTAGAGAATACAAATGATTATCGTACCCACCAAAAAAGTTATTTCTTTAAAAAGAATGGAGAGATTTTAGCTGAGGAAAAGCTTATGGTTACTTCTTTCAAACAAAAGGTTTATGAAAAATTATTGGATGAAGCTGGATTTGTTTTTCAAGGAATAAATGGTATTGCTAGTATGGCAATTTATAAAAAGCGATAATATTCACAATTAGGTAAGTATAGTTCTAGCAGAGTAAGAGTTGATTAGAACATTTTTTTCTCTAAGATATTATGTCTTAACTAATTCATTTATTGTTATATTGGATAAGATGCCTTAGTCTAGTCTGATTAAACAGAAAATAAAGTGAATATAATGGGGTAAAAGTTCAAAATTTTACAATTTTACAAACTTATGATCAAATTCATGTTGAATATTTTTAAGATATTCTAAAGCAGGAATTTCAAATATCTGATCTTGTACCTTTTCTATATTAACTGGACTATTAATTACTTTATCAATGTCAAAAGGTTGAACTATAGGATGAGAGCTTAAAGCATAGTTAATTTCCTCAATACTAGACAACTGACTAGCTCCATAGATTCGACAATTTCCTCTTTCAGCACAAACACCCGCTTCAATTGTGTACCAATAAATTCGACCTACAAATTCCTGCAAATCTTTTCTTGCTATATATTGAGAACTTAAGTATTTGATAAAATCAGAATAGCAAGGATCAAAAAGCAATGGAATATGACCAAAAATATCATGCCACATATCTGGAACTGGGGAATAAGTGTAATCGAATCCAGATCGTACAAAAGTTGCTACAGGAAAATAACGGTGAGACAAAAGATTAAAATAATCCTCTGATGCTAATAATCCCTCCACTGGAAATAATTGCCATCCTGTTTGAGTTTCTAAAAACTTAGAAACAGTCGCAATGTGGGGAATATCTTCAATCAAATCTCTAATTCTGCTTAGACCTTCAATGAAATTTTGGCAAGCTTTGCCTTCAATATTTTCTAACTGCTCTTCTAAGAGATTTTTCCAATTACAATAGGCTTGAGTTGGATAATCAGTTAAATCTTGCAAAATTTTATGTTCTTTTAATAATCCCATAGAAACGACACTCCATTGGCAAAAGTTTTCTAGTGTTTCAATTTCAACACAACTAAATCAAGTTTTTGAAAGGTTAAATTATTTATTTTTCTGACAATACCACAATACAGTATGATGGTATCGTTATTATTGACTTTTACCAAGATATTAAAATCAGCAAAATATTGTTAGTTATGAAACCGAACTATACATTACATAAAGATTTTCGCTTACCGATGGGATTTCCTCCTGAAGCTTTTGATTCTGGGTTAGCATATCAAGCCCAAGCAGAAGATACTTTTATTGTGACTTATCCTAAAAGTGGTACAACCTGGACTCAGCATATCATTTGGATGTTGCACTATGACGGACAACCATTACCTGTGGGTAAAAATATTAATTTAGAAGTTCCCCATCTGGAAGAAATCGGGGGAGAGTTTGTAAATTCTTTACCTAAACCTCGTTTTATAAAAACCCATTTGACTTACAATTTAACTCCTTATCATCCGCAAGCAAAATATATTTACGTGGCTCGTAATCCCTTTGATTGTGCTGTTTCTTTGTATTATCATACAAAAGGTTTCATTAAACATTATGATTTTGCAGAAGGGACTTTTGATGACTTTTTTGAGTGTTTTATTACCGGAGAAGTTGACTTTGGTGATTACTTTGATCATTTGATTTCCTGGATTCATCATAAAAATGATGAAAATGTTCTGTTTCTAACTTATGAATCTATGAAAAACAATCCTAAAGCTGCAATTGTTTCCATGGCCAAATTTTTAGGTTCTAACTATGTTAGAAAAATCGAAAATATGCAAATACTAGAGAATATTCTGGAACATACTAGCTTTAAACGCATGAGTTTAGATCAAAGTCGTTGGTCTAGTGAGCGACCAAGTGATATGACTCCATTTATTCGTAAAGGAGAGGTAGGGGATTGGAAGTCACACTTCTCTGTTTCCCAAGCTCAGCAATTAGCACAAAAGTTCAAAACTATGACTAAAAATACAGAAGCAGCAACTCTCTGGGAACTTCCAGAATTGATTTAACTAATTGAGATCAAGCAGGAAGTATTAGCGTTGCTTAAAATCATTCCTGTCAGTAGATAGGTAGATTTGAGTAGGTTTTATATAGCGATAAATGATAATAAATAAAGTCAAAAGTCAAATTACCAATGACTAATGACTAATGACTAATGACTAAATTAACTAAACTACAGCCATTGGACGACTACCGGCTGCGTGTCTGTCAATTACTTGGTCTATTAAACCGTATTCTTTGGCTTCTTCTGGAGACATGAAAAAGTCACGCTCTGTATCTTCACTAATTCGCTCCATGGGTTGACCGGTGTGTTCGGCTAAATACTCATTTAGCTTGCGCTTGTGGTAAAGAATTTCCCGCGCCTGAATTTCGATGTCAGTTGCTTGACCTTGAGCGCCACCTAAAGGTTGGTGAATCATAATCCGTGAATGGGGTAGACTCATCCGTTTACCTTTTGTACCTGCACTCAGAAGAAAAGCTCCCATACTTGCTGCTAGTCCGGTACAAATAGTACACACATCGGGGCGGATATTTTTCATGGTGTCAAAGATGCCCATACCCGCAGTGACTGAACCACCAGGAGAGTTGATGTACATATAAATGTCTTTCTCTGGGTCTTCAGAATCTAAAAACAGTAATTGGGCAACAATCAGGTTAGCAAGGCTGCTATCTACCTGTTGACCTAAAAAGATGATGCGCTCACGCAATAACCGTGAGTAGATATCAAAGGCGCGTTCGCCACGACCTGATTGTTCAATAACGATAGGAATCATTGAGACTATTTGTAGGTATTTGTCCTTTATTCTATCTAACCTTAGTTGTTAATTGGGTGTTTGTAGAGAAGAGTGGGGATTTATTAGATTTTTCTGTCGCCTGTTTTAGATTGCCTATTGCCCAAAATTACTTAAGAATTGGTTCTCTACAAGCTGTTGGCTGAATACAGCAAGTCTATAATCCTAAATTGAAAATCTTATCAAATCAATTTTTTTTCAGGCACTTTTTCAGGTTTATAGATGTCTAGGTAGTCATGACGATGTGGGAATAGGTTTGCAGAAAGCTTTATTTACCAATTATGAAGTTATGTTTTCAACATAGCTCACAGTGTCATAGATATTGACATATAAATGGCTTGCTTGATCTGGGCAACTTTGTATGAATCAACACTTTTTCAGGTATTAGTAACTTTTTTACAATTTTTACATTCGCTTCTGGTTAATATTCCGGACATTTTTTGTAAATCTGGTAAATCGGGAGTAAGTGTTGTATTTAGATTAACCAATCTAACTGTAAATCCTATTGATCAAAAGAGATAATTACTATGCGGGAAAAACTTATACAAGCTGCTTTAATTACTTTTTTATTGCATCTAATCACCGTACTTAACGGTACTAATCAAATTAGTCGTAAAACTATATCACCTATATCGGAAATGCCTGTACATATTTTGGGTTCAACTATTCGATTGTTTAAGTAATTGGTGACTGGTGACTGGTGACTGGTGACAAGTAAACTGATAACTAATCACTAATCGCTAATCACTAATTTATGACTAATCGTTTAGCAAACACAAAAAGCCTTTATTTACGGAAACACTCTGAAAACCCGATTGATTGGTGGCCTTGGTGTGATCAGGCTTTGGAAACTGCGAAGTCAGAGGATAAACCGATTTTCCTTTCGATTGGTTATTCTAGCTGTCACTGGTGTACGGTGATGGAGGGTGAGGCGTTTTCTGATTTGGCGATCGCTGAATATATGAATGCCAATTTTCTTCCTATCAAGGTAGACCGGGAAGAACGACCTGACATAGATAGTATCTATATGCAGAGTTTACAAATGATGAGTGGTCAAGGAGGTTGGCCACTGAATGTTTTTTTATCTCCTGATGATTTAGTCCCGTTTTACGCTGGGACTTATTTTCCAGTTGATCCCCGTTATGGTCGTCCGGGTTTTCTACAAGTTTTACAGGCTTTACGTGGTTATTATGATACTGAAAAGGAAGAATTACGCCAACGTAAGGCGGTAATTTTAGAGGCTTTGTTGACCTCTGCGGTATTAGAGAAAACCGCAAGTCCAGAAATTATAGATCATCAATTATTACAAACAGGTTGGGAAACTGCGACGAAAATTATTACTCCTAAACAGGTTGGTAATAGTTTCCCTATGATTCCCTATTGTGAGTTAGCTTTGCGGGGTACGAGGTTTAATTATCAATCTCCCTACAACGGAAAACAGCTTTCTACTCAACGGGGATTTGATTTAGCGTTGGGGGGAATTTATGATCATGTTGCTGGTGGTTTCCATCGCTATACCGTTGATCCAACTTGGACTGTCCCCCATTTTGAGAAGATGCTTTACGATAATGGTCAAATTGTCGAATTTTTGGCTGATTTGTGGAGTGCAGGAGTTCAAGAACCAGCTTTTAAAAGGGCGGTATCTGGAACTGTACAATGGTTACAACGGGAAATGATCGCACCTACAGGTTATTTTTATGCTTCCCAAGATGCGGATAGTTTTGTTAATTCTGGAGATGCAGAACCGGAAGAAGGTGCTTTTTATGTCTGGAATTTTCAGGAATTACAACAACTGTTAACAACAGCAGAATTAACGGAATTACAACAGCAGTTTTCTATTAGTGTGAATGGCAATTTTGAAGGGAATAATGTTTTACAAAGACTGCATCCTGGTGAATTAAGTGAAACTCTAGAAATAGCTTTGAATAAGTTATTTACTGCGCGTTATGGTGAAAGATTAGAAAATTTAGCACTTTTTCCCCCAGCGGGAGATAATCAGGAAGCAAAAACAACTAACTGGCCTGGTCGGATTCCGGCAGTTAGTGATACTAAAATGATTGTAGCTTGGAATAGTTTGATGATTTCTGGTTTAGCAAGATCATCTCAGGTTTTCCAAGAACCAAGTTATTTAGAGTTAGCAAAAACGGCAGCTAATTTTATTTTAGATCATCAATTTGTCAATGGTCGTTTTCATCGTCTCAATTATGAAGGTGAAGCGACGGTATTAGCACAATCTGAAGATTACGCTTTTTTCATTAAAGCATTGTTGAATTTACACCAAGCTGATGTCGGAAATGCTGAATGGTTAGAAAAAGCGATTTCTCTACAAGATGAATTTAATCAATATCTTTGGAGTCCAGAATTAGGTGGTTATTTCAATACATCTAGTGATAATAGTCAAGATTTGATTGTGAGAGAAAGGAGTTTTGTGGATAATGCGACACCTTCAGCTAATGGTATTGCGATCGCTAATTTGGTACGCTTATCTTTGTTAACTGATCATCTCCATTATCTCGATTTAGCAGAATCAGGAATTAAAGCTTTTCAAGGAGTAATGAATAATTCTCCCCAAGCTTGTCCTAGTTTATTTACCGCTTTAGATTGGTATCAAAATTGTACTTTAATTCGTAGTAATAAAGAGCAAATTTGGTCATTAATAACTCAATATTTGCCAACTATTGTGTTTTCCCAGGTATCAGACTTACCAGCAGGAAGTGTGGGTTTAGTTTGTCAAGGTTTAAAATGTCTTCCTGCACCAGAAAGTTTTGAGGAGTTATTAGCACAGGTACAAAGAAGTCAGAATAGAAGTTAGGTAACAGTATAGGGAGTTAGTGAGAAAAATTTATCTCCTGACTCCTACTGATAACTAATAACTTATCACCTTTTTCCTGTTTTCCAATCTTCACCACCTGGTAACTGAGTTAATGTTTCTGCAACGACTGTAGGTAATTCTTTAGCTGAATAGAAATAAGTTAAATATAGATATTTGATCGTCGTTGTAATTAATTTTTTTCTATCTATTAAATCAGCTAATTCAAATTGGTTATAAACACCATTCATCACTTCCAAACTGGCATCAGCTATAGCATCTTCAATCACTTCTTCTTCAATAAAATGTTCCCATTTATCCTGATTGATGTAGTAAGATTTTTTATTTTCTTTAATGTTGATTTTCTTAACTTCCCTAATGGAATTACGAATAGAAGCAGCCCAAGAATTTGTTAAACATTTTTCTATTTGATTCTTAATTAAATGAATTATTAAAATTTTTACATAGGATTGTATATTACCAATAATTGCTTGTTTACTCATGCCTTCTAATTCGTCCACAATTACTAAGGCATCTGTGTAAAGTCCTTGCAAAATACTATTTCTGAGGTCTCTTAATTCCTGTGTCATTAGTGTTAACCTCCAATTTATCCATATCAAATATTTTAACATAAACACCGAGAGATTAATTTATATCTCTACGATTCGTGATGATGCGATACAGAAATATTTATTTTAAAAAATATCCCCGAATTATGGGTAAAGATTCAGGGATAATATAACTATATGAAAATAATTACAACTGAGATAATAAAACTTTCATTCGGGGAGTTGAGAGAAATTTTTGAGCATCAGTAATCATAGTTTGACCCCAAAAATGCTTTTTCATACAGTAAAAATCAGCAAAACTTTTATCTAACTTTAATGCTGTTTCTGCTAACTGATAAGCTTTTTGTATTTCTCCTTGAAAATATAAAGCTACTGCCAAAGCTAAAGTAGCTTCAGCAGATTTATGATTAATTTGTATAGCTTTCTGCCATTGTTGAATTGCTATTTCTTTGTCTCCTTGTTCATATTTAATGAACCCTATATTATTGATAGCTGCTAAGTTGTTAACATTTATAGCAACTGCTTGATTGTAGTCAGACATGGTGGTTAGATAGTCTCATAGTGGATGATACTTACTACACCTGTTAAAGCAAGTATCCGCAAAATTGTTGATGATTTTTTTGTCTGAAATGACGTACACCTTCAGTAAGGGATACAGGATATCCAGGATTTGAGGAGTTACAGGATGTGATTTTTTTGTGATGTGGCTTTGTTCATTTTAATGAATTTCTTATATTTGATGATTTGAAAAATAGCGATCGCATAAAGAATTAACCTTATTATGATATAATTAATTAAGTTTTGTGCCAAGTCGTAAAGCCACAAAATTAAAGATTTTACATTTGCAGTAATTGATTAATGTTGATTGATTTGTATCCAAAAATTAGGAATTAATTATGCGCCATAAATCATTTTTAATATCACTTTTCCTAACTTTGTTTCTAGTCTCCTGTGCTACAGAGACAACGCAAATATCAGAAGTTAAATCAAATATTACAACTGCACAGACATCACCGGAAACTAAACTCAAAAGAGTTGTAGCTTTATCTTCTTTATCTGCTGATATTATTTCTGAATTAGATAAAACTAAGTTGGTGGGAATTGTTGGTAGTAAATTATTAAAAGATGATACTCGGTTTACAGATATTCCTCAAGTTAGTCAGGGACAAAGTCCACCAAATTTAGAAAAAATTGTAGCATTAAAACCAGATTTAGTGATTGGTGTTGCAGGTTTTTCTGATGCACCTTTAAAAAAATTAAACGAGTTAGGAATCGAAACTTTATCAACTAAGGTTTATGACTGGGAAGGACTAGAGGAGTTTACTAAAAACATTGCTGATAGAATGGGTGCGGATTCCCAACCTTTGTTAAATCGCTACAAGTCTTTTTTACCTGAACAAAAAAGCCAAGAAAATAAAAATGTTTCGACTTTGGTTTTAGTTAGTCGTCAACCAATTTTAGCACCAAATAAAGAGAGTTGGGCAGGTGATATAGTTACTAGGTTTGGAGCAAAAAATATAGCAGCAGAATTACAGGGTAATAATCCCATTGGTGGCTATGTAACTCTTTCAGCAGAGAAGGTTTTAGAGGCAAATCCAGAGGTTTTAATTGTGGTGAATGCTGAACCAACTTTGTTAGATTCCTTAAAAAAAGAACCTTTTTGGCAAAAGTTAAAAGCTACTCAAAACAACCAGGTTTATGTGTTTGATTATTATGGAATGGTAAATCCTGGTAGTATAGCTGCAATTGAAAAAACTGCTCAGGAGTTAAAGAAAATATTCTAATTTAAGTCTGTTATTTAAATCTTGTGGTGCGGGTATTTTACCCGCTATGTTTATCTACAAAATATCTACAGAATTTTTTCCAACTCTTCTAAGCAGCGGGAATATTTTTTTGTTTTTTCATCCCACCCATAATACTACGAAGATATAAACCACCAATGCTAATTAAAAACAGTAAATAACCCACAGCTTGAACTATATAAAGCTTATCCCGATAACCAAATAATGATTTAAAAATAATCCCCGGAAATTTACCATCTGGTAAAATTTGAGTCGCATTCCAAACCATTGGCCCTAAAATACAAGAATGGATTTTGGTGAAGTGTTCATAATAAAAACAGAGATTTTCTGATGCACGGTTGCTAATTGCTAAACTCGCCATTGCATCATCAAAATGTTTTAAACTAGAAACTACTAAACCAGCCACAATTAAAACTAACAAAACTCCCATGACTTGGAAGAATTGACGAATATTAATTTTAACACCCCACTTGAATAATAAAACACCTATTCCCGCTGCGGCTGCTAAACCACTCAGCGCGCCTAAAGTTGGTAATAAACCCTGTTGGAAATTAGCAGCTACAAATAAAACTGTTTCAAAACCTTCTCTGACTACAGCTACTAAAATTAAACTGAAAATACCCCATCCAGCATAAGAATTTTGGGTTAGTGCTTCGTTAACTGCTCCCTCAACTTGAGCTTTCATAAATTTGGCTTGTTTTGTCATCCAAATTAGCATCCAACTCAGCATAATTATGGCCAAAACACTAAATACACCTTCTAATGTTGGTTCAACAACTGAGGTGTATTGGGGGTTAATAGAGCCTAAAAATTGAATAATACCAGTGAATAAAAAACCGATTAAAGCACTAACAATAATACCGACAATCACGCCAGCATATACCCAAGGATTCAGTCGAGATTGTTTGGCTTTTTTCAATAATGCGAGAACAATACCCACAACTAGGGCAGCTTCTACACCTTCTCGGAGAGTGATAACAAATGTTGGTAGAGCAATACTAAAATCCATGTTTATTAGTTATTAGTTATTAGTTATTAGTTATTTGTCATTTGTCAGTCTTAAATTCTTATTTCTTGTGATTCCTCTAAGGGTGAACGGCCGTTCACCCCTACTGATTAGCTGAAATCGCGTAACATTTTTTTCAGTTCGAGATTGTGCATCTCTTCTTGTCCAATCATGCCACGGATAAATTCTTCTAGATAAATACTGGCATCTGCTACTACTTCAAGTACACTTTTGTACATATCCAATGCTTTTTTTTCATGGGATAAACTTTCTTCCAAAATGTCTTTAACGGAATGCTTGGAAGTTTCTTCCATTGAGGCAATTCTCAAGCTAGGATGTCCATCTAAACCTGTAATAATTTCCCCTACTTGTTGAGCATGAAGTAGAGATTCACTAGCTTGGGCTTTGAAAAAAGCAACGATAGGAATGCGATTTGGGCCTGTTATCATTAAGGAATAATGGGTGTAGCGAACTACCCCTGCTAGTTCAAATTCCATGATGGAATTAAGCAGTTCAATTGTCTTTTTTTGGTCGAGTTCTCGCATTAGTTGTTAAGCTCTGGAAAATTACAATTGGAGAGGATTTTAGTGAGGAATTATACACTTTTCATGTATGAATAATCTTGATGGTTTCGACTGTTCAACTTTTCACTATTTTCTCTCTTTTTATTTATTCTAAGCTGTTTTTTGTTGATATCCAATGGTAGGAAAAATTAACTTTTGGCTTTAGTATTTGCAGAAGCAATAACTTTTTGAGTATTTTCCTGTATTACTGTTACTAATTTGTTAACATCTTCTGGGGTTTTAACCGCTTGTGCAGGTGGAATGGAGGAAGGCCAAGCTGTCAAAAGGTCTGTTAATGCTGTATCTATAGCTTTGTGTGCTTCTGGGTTTTGTGCCATTTGGCTGGAAATACTTTTGTACAGTTGGCTAGAATAGACGACAAAGCCACGAGAGTCTTGATATTCTATGGGTTCGGTAATTTTACCGTTAGCTATTGCTGCGCTATATTCTGCGTTAGCTGCGTCTAATAAACCGTTAATTACCTGTAATACAAATTCTGGTTTTGCGCGTTGTTCTGTTGGTAAGGCGGCAATCGCATTATCAACAGCTTGCACAGAAATGGTAAAATTATCTTTGATTTTAGAATCTTTGGGATTAGATTTTACCAAATTCGTTAAACTGATTAAATCACTTTTGAATTCTTTAACTTTGCGTTCATTTAATTGATCTTCAACATCAACATAAATTTCTTCTACTGGATGCCCAATATGGGGTTCAGCTTGTTTAGGTTGATTTTGTTCTAATAGTTCTTGTGCTACGAAAAGATGTCCTTTCATCAATGCCAATTTGGTCATGTAGTCTACATC